>CAMBOY010000046.1 GCA_945869245.1 Hydrogenophaga intermedia | reverse complement strand
AGGTGAAGACGATGGTGGCATTGAGCTTCACAAGACCGTGTTGCCAGAAGATCCAGGCGTCGGGTGTCAGTCTCATGGTGATGGTCCTGTTGTGGGGGCTGACATGGCAGCCGGGGGCTTTTTGCTGGCTACCAAAACCAGCGCGCGAGCAGCCACAAAACCCAGCAGGCACACACCCAGCTGCAGCGCTTGCCCTTCGCTCACAAAGTAAAAGCCGCTCAGTGCGACCAAGGTGCGCAGCAGCAGGCTGCCCACGAACCAGAGCATGGGTGTGGGCGATTGGGGTGCGCGCATGACGGTCCACCACAGGCCACCGAAGTAGACCAGCCCCAAGGCCAGGCCAGCCAGCAAGGCGCGGGTCCATAGAAACAGCTCACCGGTGTCAGGTGGCATCGCCGTCTCCTGGCTTGCCTTGCATGGCTTTGTCTTCCCTGGCAACCCAATGCCAGGCATTGAGGCAGCCCACCGTCATGCCCCCCAGCAGCAAGGCCAGCGTCCAGTTGCGCCCGCTGGGGTAGCGCTGATCCAGCCACAAGCCCAGCGCGGCTCCGGCCAGTGTTGGCACAGCCACCGACCACCCTATCAAACCCATCATTCCCAACCCAAACCAGACGCCTGGAGTTCCCGCTTGCCGCGCACGGAGTTTGCGGTCTGCCTGTGCCCCAACTTGTTGGGACAATGTGGCGTGGCTTTGGTCTGGTCTATGGGGGGGATTTTTCGGTTTTGGCATCATGTGGGGTGCTCCCCCAGCGAGGCAAACCGGCGCAGAAATCCGACCTCCAGCCGAGCCATGGCCGCGCGCATCTCGGCCTCCTGGGTATCGATCTGCAGATATTCCTGCTCCACTGCCACCCGCAACTGAGACAAGTCGCTGCCGCGCAGTGCACGCCTGACCGCGATCAGCACCACCAACCCGGTCTTGATGAGCACGCCTTCGTCCACCGCCAGAAACACTTCGCCCTGGGATAGGGTTTCAAAGCTCAGAATGCCGGGAACCAGCGCGGCCGTGCAGTCCAACCGATGCGGCAGCAAACCAAACGAACCGCTTGCGGTTTGCAAGGTCACGCGGGTGACGCCCCTTTCGGTGGCGAAAATGCCATGCGGTAGAAGTACCTTTAATGTCATGGACACGATGGCTCTCCTTCAGGGTGTGTGGCCTGCGCTTTTGCCGTGGCTTCGTCCACGGTGCCAATCATGTAGAGGGCGCTTTCTGGCAGATGCATGAATTCGTCGGCCAGGATGCGTTCGCATCCGTCCAGCGCGTCGGCAAGGTGCACCAGCTTGCCGGGCAGCCCCGTGAACTGCTCGGTGGTGAAGAAGGGTTGTGTCAGAAAGCGTTCCAGACGGCGTGCGCGCGCCACCAGTTTGCGGTCGTCGGCAGACAGCTGCTCCAGCCCCAGCATGGCAATGATGTCCTTGAGTTCGGCGTACTCTGCCAATGTGCGGCGGATGGTCTGCGCCAGAGCAAAGTGCCGCTCCCCCACGGTGCCTGGTGTGACCATCTTCGAGCTTGACTGCATCGGGTCGATGGCTGGAAACATGCCTTCGCTGGCGCGTTTGCGCGACAGCACGATGGACGCCGACAGATGGGAAAACGTATGCACCGCAGCCGGGTCGGTGAAATCGTCTGCAGGCACATACACCGCCTGAATGGAGGTGATGGCGCCACTGTCCGTGTTGGCAATGCGCTCTTGCAGCGCCGCAAGCTCGGTGCCCATGGTTGGTTGGTATCCCAGGCGCGATGGCATGTGCCCCATCAGGCCGGACACTTCAGATCCAGCCTGGATAAAACGGAAGATGTTGTCGATCAGCAGCAGCACGTCGCGTTGTTCGTCGTCTCGGAAGTATTCGGCCATGGTGAGTGCGGCATGTCCCACACGAAAACGCGCACCGGGTGGTTCGTTCATTTGCGCGAACACCATGACCATGTGTGGCAGTACACCGGCATCCGTCATTTCGCGGTAAAGCTCTTCGCCTTCGCGGGAGCGTTCACCAATGCCACAGAAGATACTCACGCCTTCTTGGTGGCTGATCATGTTGTGGATCATTTCGGTCAGCAGCACGGTTTTGCCGACGCCCGCCCCGCCGAACAGCCCTGTTTTTCCCCCTCGCTCCAGCGGTGCTAGTACATCGATGACCTTGATGCCAGTTTCAAACACCTCGGACTGGGTGGAGCGCTTGACCAGTGGCGGTGGTGAGCGATGGACCGATCGCCACTGCACATTGGCTGGTTGAGCCAAGCCATCAATCGCGCGACCAAACACGTCGAACATGCGCGAGAGGATGTGCGGGCCCACGGGAGCCTGCAGGGGGGCACCACTGTCGTGCACCACCATGCCTCTTGTCAAACCTTGTGTGGGGGTCAGTGCAATGCAGCGCACAGTGTGCATGTCGTGGTGCGCCAGCACTTCGACCACGATGTGCTGTGCGGTACCGCAACGCAACAGCTTGTGTATGGACGGCAAGCGATGCTCAAAATGCACATCCACAACGCTGCCCCTGACGGCTGCGACTGTGCCGGTCGGTGGTTCTCCCGGATCAACGCCGCCCGATGGCGTATCAGCTGCGCCATGAAACCGGTTGAATTCGTGCGGGTTGATGAGCTGTGGATGGATCACGCGGCACCATAAAGTCGGACTGTGGGGGGCGTCTGTGCGCTGGCGCACAGGCGGCCGGATGCGTCGGCACAGCCAGCCAGTGGGCTCGGGTTGATCTGTCAGTTAGCGCACAGACAGCGGCGTGCTTGCTGTGTGTTCATTGCCGGATTGCATTGGAGGATCACCCATGGCCGACACACTGAACCCCGATTTGCTTCGGCAGATGCATGCGTGGTGGCGTGCTGCCAACTACCTGTCGGTTGGCCAGATTTACTTGCAGGAGAACCCGTTGCTGGACGTGCCGCTGACGCTGGAACACGTGAAACGCCGTTTGCTGGGGCATTGGGGAACAACCCCGGGGCTCAATCTGGTGTACGTACACCTGAACCGGCTGATCAAGGCGCACGACCTAGACATGTTGCTGGTGGTGGGGCCCGGCCATGGCGGGCCGGGCATCGTGGCCAACACGTATCTGGAGGGTTCGTACACCGAGCATTACCCGGCCATTGAATGCAACCGCAACGGCATGCGCCGCTTGTTTCGCCAGTTTTCGTGGCCGGGCGGCATTCCCAGCCATGTGGCACCTGAAACCCCGGGCTCTATCCACGAAGGTGGCGAGTTGGGCTATTGCCTTGCCCACGCGTACGGTGCGGCTTTTGATAACCCGGGGCTTGTGGTGGCTTGCATCGTGGGCGACGGTGAGGCCGAAACCGGACCGCTGGCCGCCAGTTGGGACTCCAACAAGTTTCTGAACCCGGCGCGCGACGGCGCGGTGCTGCCCATCCTGCACCTCAATGGGTACAAGATTGCCAACCCAACGGTGATGGCCCGCATTGGCCGAAGCAGTCTGTTCGAGTTGATGCACGGCCATGGCTATGAGCCACATTTTGTGGAGGGCGACGATCCGATGGAGGTGCACCAGTGCCTGGCCGCCACCCTGGACAAGGCCTTGGCCCACATTCAGCGCATTCAGGCCGTGGCGCGCGCACCGGGCGCCACGGTGCCACCCGAGCTGGCGCGCTGGCCCATGATTGTGCTGGCGACTCCCAAGGGCTGGACCGGACCCAAGCTTGTGGATGGTCTGCCCGTGGAGGGCACATGGCGCGCACACCAGGTGCCCATTGGTAAGTTCACCAAACCAGAGCATGTGCACCAGCTGGAGGCGTGGTTACAGAGCTACCGGCCCAGGGAGTTGTTTGACGAGGCCGGCAAGTTTCGCCAGGAGTTTGCCGCGCTGGCACCCACCGGGCGCCGTCGCATGGGGTTCAACCCGCATGCGAATGGCGGCCAGTTGCTGCGCCCGCTGGTGATGCCGCGTCTCTACGAACACGCGATTGCCGTGGCGTTTCCTGGCAGCGTACGGGCTGAAGCCACACGGGTGCTGGGGGGCTTGTTGCGCGAAGTGATGCGGCTGAACATGGCAACAGCCAATTTCCGGCTTTTTGGGCCAGACGAGACGGCGTCCAACCGGCTGGACCCGGTGTATGGCGTCACCGGCAAGGCCTGGATGGCCCAGACGCTGCCGAACGACACCCACCTCAGTGTGGACGGGCGTGTCATGGAGGTGCTGAGCGAGCACTTGTGCGAAGGCTGGCTGGAAGGCTACCTGCTCACCGGACGCCACGGCCTGTTTTCATGCTACGAGGCGTTCATCCACATCATCGACTCGATGTTCAACCAGCACGCCAAGTGGCTGAAGGTGAGCCGCAAAATAGCTTGGCGTGCACCGATTGCTTCGCTGAACATTTTGCTGACGTCGCACGTCTGGCGGCAAGACCACAACGGCCTGTCCCATCAGGACCCCGGGTTTATGGACCATGTGGCCAACAAGTCGTCCGATGTGGTGCGTATTTACTTGCCACCCGATGCGAATTGCCTGCTGTCGGTGGCGGACCATTGCCTGCGCAGCCGCCACTGTGTGAACGTCATCGTTGCAGGCAAGCAGCCGTCTTGGCAATGGCTGGACATGGATGCCGCCATACGCCATTGCACGGCTGGTGCCGGTGTTTGGGAGTGGGCTGGCAACGAACCGGAGCGAAGCGAAGACGGGCCCGATGTGGTGATGGCCTGTGCCGGCGATGTGCCCACCCTGGAGTGCCTGGCGGCGGTGATGTTGTTGCGCGAGGACGTGCCCGACATCCGCATCCGTGTGGTCAACGTGGTGGATTTAATGGTTCTGCAGTCCCCGTCCGAACACCCGCATGGCCTGAGCGACCGAGACTTTGATGCACTGTTCACCACCGATTGCCCGGTGATTTTTGCCTTTCACGGCTATGCGTCCTTGGTGCACAAGCTGACCTACCGTCGCCGCAACCACGCCAACTTCCATGTGCGTGGCTTCAAGGAAGAGGGGACCACCACCACCCCATTCGATATGGTGGTGCTGAACAACCTGGACCGCTATCAGCTGGCGCTGGACGCCGTGCGGCGCATCCCTCGGCTGGCCAATGCGGTGGAGGACGCCACCGCCCGGTACTGGACACGCATTGAGCGCCACAAGCGTTACATCGCCGAGTACGGAGAGGATTTGCCGGAAGTGCTCGCGTGGCGCTGGAAGGGGGCCGAGTGATCGCCCTGGCGCTCAACAGTGGTTCGTCGTCCTTGAAGTTCGGCTTGTTTCGGGTGCAGGGGACCGAGGCCCAGCCTTTGCTTCAAGGGCAGCTGGACGCATTGAGCGAGCTGCCAGGCAGGCTGACCGCAGCCGATGCACCGAGCCCCGAGGCCGTCGGTCACCGCATCGTGCATGGCGGGCCAGCGTTGCGCACGCATGCCGTGCTGCATGCTGCGGTCTTGCAACAGATCAAGGCGGCGGTGCCACTGGCACCGCTGCACCTGCCGGCCGCGCTGGAAGTGATCGGCCAGAGCATGGCGATGTTCCCGGGCTTGCCGCAGGTGGTGTGTGTGGATACCGCGTTTCACAACACGCTGCGCGAAGAGGCGCGTGTGCTGCCCATTCCCCGGTTTCTTCAGGCACAGGGCTTTGAGCGCTACGGCTTTCACGGCTTGTCGTGTGAATCCATCCTGCATCAACTCGCACGCGATGAGCCCAATGGCCTACCGCCGGGGATACTGATTGCCCACCTGGGTCACGGTGCCAGCGTGAGCGCTGTGCGCAACGGGCAGTCCATCGACACCAGCATGGGATTGACGCCCACCGGTGGCTTGATCATGGGCACCCGCAGTGGCGACATGGACCCTGGCGTGCTGATCCATTTGCTGCACCAGTTGGGCGGCGACCCCACGGCCTTGGCCACCATGCTGGAGCAGCAGTCGGGGTTGCTGGGCATCTCGGGCTTGTCCAGCGATATGCGCCGGCTGCAGCTTGCCGCTGCTACCCATGCCGACGCACGCCTGGCTGTGCACATGTTTTGTATCAGTGTGGCCAAACAGCTGGCAGCCATGTTCACCGTGTTGGACACCGTAGACCTGTTGGTGTTCAGTGGGGGTATTGGCGAAAACGACAGCGCAGCCCGGCAGCGCATCTGTGCCGCATTGGCTTGTTTGGGTGTGAAGCTGGATGCCGATCGCAACGCACACGGGCAGGGTGTCATCAGCTGTGCATCGTCCCGCTGCGCGGTGCGTGTGCTTGCCGCACAGGAAGAAGCCCAGATTGCGCGCCACACGGCAGCGCTGTTGCAGAAAGCTCCTGTGAGCACCGCCAGTCTGTGAAACCCGCCGGGCAGGCATGGCGTGCGCTGCTGTCTTGGCAGAAAGGGTTGTCAGCCAGACCGCGATAATTGGCGCATGACCCCAAGTTTGCCTGCCCAGGGCTGGCGCACCAGTGTGGCGCCCATGCTCGACTGGACCGACCGCCACTGCCGATTTTTTCACCGCCTGTTGTCGCGCCGCACGCGGCTGTACACCGAAATGGTGACCACCGGGGCGCTGTCGCACGGCAGTGTGCAGCGCCATTTGCGCTTTAACGCCGAAGAACACCCGGTGGCACTGCAGCTCGGTGGCAGCGACCCGGCCGATCTGGCACTGGGCGCACGCCTGGGGCAAGAGTGGGGCTACGACGAGATCAACCTCAACTGCGGCTGCCCGAGCGACCGGGTACAGCGCGGTGCGTTTGGCGCCTGCCTGATGGCCGAGCCGCGCACCGTGGCCGACGGCGTCAAAGCCATGCGCGACGCGGTGAGCCTGCCGGTGACGGTGAAGCACCGCATTGGCATTGACAAGATAGAGAGCTACGACTTTGTGCGCGACTTCGTGGGCACCGTGGCCGATGCCGGCTGCGAGGTGTTTATCGTGCATGCCCGCAACGCCTGGCTGCAGGGCCTGAGCCCGAAAGAAAACCGCGAGGTGCCCCCGCTGCGCTACGACCTGGCTTACCGGCTGAAACAGGATTTCCCGGGCCTGGTGATTGGCGTCAATGGCGGCATCACCACGCTGGAGCAGATGGACGCTCACTTGGCGCAAGTGGACGGCGTGATGATTGGCCGCGAGGCTTATTACAACCCCTGGCAGCTGACCGAATGGGATGCCCGCTTTTATGGCGACGCGCCCCGCACGCTGGAGCGCGAAGCGGTGGAAGAAGCCATGGTGGACTACATGGCGCGCGCGCACGCCGAAGACGGCTGCCCCTGGTACCCGATTGCGCGCCACATGCTGGGGCTCTACCACGGCCAGCGCGGAGGGCGCCTGTGGCGCCGCGTGTGGAGCGATCACCGCTTGAAGCCTCTGCCGCCGCGCGATGTGTGGGCACTGGCCCGCCATGCGCTGGCCGAAGGCGCTGCGGTGCCGCTGCGCGACGATCAGCCCCAGCAATAACGGATTGAAACCCAAGGAGAAACACATGGCCATGGACGTGATTGACTACGACATTCGCGGCAGCGAGATGCAGTTTGTGGAGGTGGAGCTGGACCCGGGCGAGGCCGCCATTGGCGAGGCGGGCAGCCTGATGTTCATGGACGCAGACATTCAGATGGACACCGTGTTTGGCGACGGATCGGCGCAGCAGAGCGGTATTTTTGGCAAGCTCTTGGGGGCCGGCAAGCGCTTGGTCACCGGTGAGTCGCTGTTCACCACGGTGTACAGCAACCAGGGGCAGGGCAAGCAACGCGTGGCGTTTGCTGCGCCTTACCCGGGCAAGATTTTGCCGATGGACTTGCGCGAACTGGGCGGCACCCTGATCTGCCAGAAAGACGCGTTTTTGTGCGCCGCCAAGGGCGTGAGCCTAGGCATTCACTTTCAGCGCAAGCTGTCGGTGGGCTTTTTTGGTGGCGAGGGCTTCATCATGCAGCGGCTGGAGGGCGATGGTCTGGCGTTTGTGCACGCCGGTGGCACGGTGGTGCGCCGCGACCTGGCCCCGGGCGAAGTGCTGCGGGTGGACACCGGTTGTCTGGTGGCGCACACGGTGGATGTGAACTTTGAGATCGAGTACGTGGGCAAGATCAAGACCGCGCTGTTCGGCGGCGAGGGCCTGTTTTTTGCCAAGCTCAGTGGCCCGGGCACGGTGTGGCTGCAGAGTTTGCCGTTCTCGCGTTTGGCCTCGCGGGTGTTTGCGGCGGCGCCCCAGCGCGGTGGCGCGCGCGAAGAGGGGTCGGTGCTTGGCGGCTTTTCCGGTGGTGGTTTGCTCGGCGGTGTGCTGGGTGGCGACCGCAACTGACAGCAGGTGGGCCTTCAGCCCGCCGCTTGCAGGCCGTTGTGGAAGTGTTGGTTCATGCGTTCGCGGGTCAAGGCGGCGTTGCCTGCCAGCAGCGCCTCCAAGATGGCGCGGTGCTCGGCCAAGGACGCACCAATGCGCCCGGTCTTGAACAGCGAGGCGTGGCGGTGCAGCTTCATCACCTTGCGCAGATCGGCCACCATTTGGCTGCGCCATTTGTTGTCGGCCATTTCCAGCAGCAGCAGGTGAAACCGTTCGTTCACCGCAAAGAAGCGCTCGCGTTGCGCCTGTGAGGCTTCCAGCTCGTCGTGCAGCGCTTGTAAGGCCTGGCGCTGCTCGGGGGTAGCGCGTTCGGCCACCACGGCGGCGGCGTCCGACTCCAGCAAGGCCAGCAGGTGGTAGACGTCGCGCAGGTCTTTTTCGCTTACCTCGGTCACATAAGCGCCCCGGCGCACTTTCATGGTGACCAGACCTTCGGCGGCCAGCACCTTGAGCGCCTCGCGCATGGGCGTGCGGCTGATGCCGTATTCCTCGGCAATGCGCATTTCATCGATCCAGCTGCCCGGCTCCAGTTCGCGCTGGTAAATGCGCTGGCGCAGGCGCTCGGCCACTTCTTCGTACAAGGCGCGGGGGGCGAGCGAGGCGGGCATGGGCGTGGCGGGTATGGGGTTGTCAGCTTGCTGAATATTTTGCATCAATAATTATGAATCACGCTAAAATCCGATCCGATTTTTGACCCCCTGTGGTTGTTTCCCCCGTTTTTCACAGCGAGCGCCCATGAGCCAGAACACCGATCCCCGCGCCAACGAATTCGCCGCCACCAGCTTAGAAGCCTGGCACAAAGCCGCCGCCAAGTCGGCGCCGGGGGGCGATGTGGGTGCGCTGAACTGGCAGACGCCTGAGGGCATCACGGTCAAGCCGCTCTACACCGCAGAAGACATCCAGAATCTGCCCTACACCAACACGTTGCCGGGTTTTGAGCCCTTTATTCGTGGCCCGCAGGCCACCATGTACGCGGTGCGCCCGTGGACCATCCGCCAGTACGCTGGCTTTTCCACCGCCGAAGACTCCAACGCGTTTTACAAACAAGCGCTGGCCGCCGGCGGCCAAGGTGTGTCAGTGGCCTTTGACTTGGCCACCCACCGCGGCTACGACAGCGACCACCCGCGCGTGACCGGCGACGTCGGCAAGGCCGGTGTGGCGATCGACTCGGTCGAGGACATGAAAATCCTCTTTGACCAGATTCCGCTGGACAAGGTATCGGTGTCCATGACGATGAACGGCGCGGTGCTGCCGATTTTGGCCGGCTATGTGGTGGCCGCCGAAGAGCAGGGCGTGGCCCAGGACAAGCTGTCTGGGACGATTCAGAACGACATTCTGAAAGAGTTCATGGTGCGCAACACCTACATCTACCCGCCCGAGCCGTCGATGAAGATTATTGGCGACATCATCGAGTACACGGCGCAGAACATGCCCAAGTTCAACTCGATTTCGATTTCGGGCTACCACATGCAAGAGGCCGGCGCCAACCAGGCGCTGGAGATGGCGTTGACGCTCGCCGACGGCAAGGAATACGTGAAGACGGCCATTGCCAAGGGCATGGACGTGGATGAGTTTGCTGGCCGCCTGAGCTTTTTCTGGGCGGTGGGCATGAACTTCTACTTGGAAATCGCCAAGATGCGCGCAGCACGACTGCTGTGGACCCGCATCATGAAGGGCTTCAACGCCAAAAACCCCAAGAGCCTGATGCTGCGCACCCACAGCCAAACATCGGGCTGGTCGCTGACCGAGCAGGACCCTTACAACAACGTGGTGCGCACCACCATCGAGGCCATGGCGGCCGTGTTTGGTGGCACCCAGTCGCTGCACACCAATTCGCTGGACGAAGCGATTGCGCTGCCGACCGAGTTCAGTTCGCGCATTGCGCGCAACACCCAGCTCATCATCCAGGAAGAGACCCACATCACCAGCGTGGTGGACCCCTGGGCCGGCAGCTACATGATGGAAAAACTCACCCAAGATATGGCCGACAAGGCCTGGGCCATCATCGAAGAGGTCGACGCCATGGGCGGTATGACCAAAGCCGTAGGCAGCGGCTGGGCCAAGCTCAAGATTGAAGCCAGCGCCGCTGAAAAGCAGGCCCGCATCGACTCCGGCAAAGACGTGATTGTGGGCGTCAACAAATACAAGCTGGCCAAGGAAGACCCGGTGGATATTCTGGCCATCGACAACGTCAAGGTGCGCGATGGCCAGATTGCGCGCCTCAAAGCCATTCGCGCCAGCCGCGACACCGCAGCGGTGCAGGTCGCGCTGGACGCGCTGACCGCCGCTGCCGAATCGGGCGAAGACAACTTGCTGGGCTTGACCATCCAAGCCATGCGCCTGCGCGCCACCGTGGGCGAGGTGTCTGATGCGCTGGAAAAGGTGTACGGGCGCCACCGCGCCGACATTCAAAAGGTGACCGGTGTGTACGCCGCTGCGTACGACTCGGCCGAGGGCTGGGACAAACTCAAGGCCGAGATTGCCGAATTTGCCGAGCAGCACGGCCGTCGTCCCCGGGTGATGGTGTCCAAGCTGGGCCAGGACGGCCACGACCGGGGCGCCAAAGTGGTGGCCACCGCCTACGCCGACCTGGGTTTTGACGTGGACATGGGCCCGCTGTTTCAGACCCCCGAAGAATGCGCGCGCCAAGCGATCGAGAACGATGTGCACGCGGTGGGTGTCTCGACCCTGGCCGCCGGCCACAAAACCCTGGTCCCCGCCATCATTCAGAGCCTCAAAGAGCAAGGCGCCGACGAGATCATCGTGTTTGTGGGCGGCGTGATTCCGCGCCAGGACTACGACATGTTGTTCGAAGCTGGCGCCAAAGGTATTTATGGCCCAGGTACGCCGATTGTGGCCAGCGCCAAAGATGTGCTGGAGCAGATCAAGAAGGCCTTGGGTTGACGTTGTCGTGGTTTGATTTGGTGTATATCATTTGATATGTATCAATGAGGGCTTGCCATGAACCCACACACAGACACCGCCAAAATCTTCACCACAGGCCGCAGCCAAGCCGTGCGCCTGCCCAAAGCCTATCGTTTTGACACCGCCGAGGTGTTCATCGAAAAGGTGGGCGACGCCGTGATTCTTCGTCCCAAGCAAGATGTGCCCGGCGAGTGGGGCACGCGCTTGCAAGCCATCTTGAGCGGCTGGGAAGGCATGCCCGAGGAAATCGAGCGCAAGCACACACTGCCACCGGACGACATCGAAAGCCTCGACTGATGTCTTCCCTGTACATGCTCGACACCAATATGGTGATCTACATCCAGCGTGGCGTACCCAACGTCGTGGCGCGCCTGAACGAACTGGGGTCAAGCCGTGTGGTGCTGTCCGCCATCGTGGCGGCCGAGTTGGCTTATGGCGTGGAGAAGAGCCATCACCAAGCGCGCAACCGCAAGGTGCTGGAGTTGTTTCTGAGCGAAGTGCGGGTCTTGCCCTGGACGCAAGACGCCATGTGGTACTTTGGCCGCCACCAACATGCGCTGCGCTCGACAGGCCAAAGCATTGGCGAGTTGGACTTGTTGATTGGCTGTCACGCCTTGGCCTTGGACGCGGTTTGCGTGACCAACAATACGCGGGAGTTTGAGCGGATTGAAGGCTTGAAGTTGGCGAACTGGGTTCAACCAGCCAGAGCCACATGACACCTTACCAATTGCTTCAAGGCCTTTTGGATGGTCCGGCGCCCGCCCAGCGCCGCGCCATGGCCAAAGCCATCACGCTGCTCGAGTCCACCCGCGCCGATCACCGCGCGCATGCCGACGAGTTGCTGACCGCCATCCTGCCGCACACGGGCCAATCGTTTCGTCTGGGCATCAGTGGTGTGCCGGGGGTGGGCAAGTCCACTTTCATTGAGGCGCTGGGGCTTTACCTGATTTCTCAAGGTCACCGCGTGGCGGTGCTGGCGGTGGACCCGTCAAGCACCGTGTCGGGCGGATCGATCCTGGGCGACAAGACGCGCATGGAGCACTTGAGCGTGCATCCACAGGCCTACATTCGTCCCAGCCCGAGCAGCGGCACGCTGGGTGGTGTCGCCGAAAAAACCCGAGAAGCCATGCTGGTGTGCGAAGCCGCCGGCTACGACGTGGTGATTGTCGAAACCGTGGGCGTGGGCCAGAGCGAGACAGCGGTGCAGGGCATGACCGATATGTTTTGCCTGCTGCAGCTGCCCAACGCGGGCGACGATTTGCAAGCCATCAAAAAAGGCGTGATGGAGCTGGCCGATTTGGTGGTGATCAACAAGGCCGATATCGACCCAGACGCCGCCACTCGTGCGCGCGCCCAGATCATCAGCGCGCTGCGTTTGCTGGGCTCGCATGGCAACCCCGATCGCATGGCAACCGATCGAGTCGCAGACGCGGGGCATCCGCCGGGCCGCCCCAAGGATGACCCAGCCCCCCTGGGGGGCAGAGACCCACACGCGGTGGGGGAGCGTGGAGGCGCCGTTTGGCATCCGCAAGCGATCCAGCTCAGTGCGTTGTTGGGGCAGGGCGTGGACAGTTTTTGGGCGGCGGTGAGTGAGTTCAAGCAACTGCAAACCGCCAACGGCCGGCTGCAGGCGCGGCGCCAACACCAATCGCTGGCGTGGATGTGGGAACGCATCGACGCTGGACTCAAACAAGCGTTTAGGGCGCACCCTGTGGTGCGCGAGATGCTCGACGGCGTGACGGCCGACGTGGCGGCGGGCCGCTTGCCCGCGTCCACGGCGGCGCGTGCGCTGCTCGGGCAATTCCATTGATTTTTCTGGAGCACTTTATGCAAGACATCCTTGAACAACTCGAAAAAAAGCGCGCCGCTGCGCGCCTGGGCGGCGGTGAAAAACGCATCGCTGCCCAGCACAGCAAAGGCAAGCTGACGGCGCGCGAGCGCCTGGAGGTGCTGCTGGACGAGGGCACCTTTGAAGAGTGGGACATGTTTGTCGAGCACCGCTGTGTCGACTTCGGCATGCAGGACCAGAAGATCCCGGGCGACGGCGTGGTGACCGGCTACGGCATGATCAACGGCCGCTTGGTGTTTGTGTTCAGCCAAGACTTCACCGTATTTGGTGGCGCCTTGTCTGAGTCGCATGCTGAGAAGATTTGCAAGGTGATGGACCAGGCCATGAAGGTGGGTGCACCGGTGATTGGCCTGAACGATTCGGGCGGCGCCCGCATTCAAGAGGGTGTGGCCTCGCTGGGCGGTTACGCCGAGGTGTTCCAGCGCAACGTGATGGCCAGCGGTGTGATTCCGCAGATCAGCATGATCATGGGCCCAAGCGCCGGTGGCGCGGTCTATTCGCCGGCCATGACCGACTTCATCTTTATGGTGAAGGATTCGAGCTACATGTTCGTGACCGGCCCCGAGGTGGTCAAGACCGTGACCCACGAAGAAGTCACCGCCGAAGAGCTGGGCGGCGCGGTGACACACAACACCAAGAGCGGTGTGGCCGATGGCGCGTTCGAGAACGATGTGGAAGCGCTGCTGATGCTGCGCCGCCTCTACAACTACCTGCCGCTCAACAACCGCGAAAAAGCGCCGGCGCGCCCGTGTGGTGATCCCAGCGACCGCGCCGATTTGAGCTTGGACACGCTGGTGCCGGAAAACCCGAACAAGCCCTATGACATGAAGGAGCTGATTCTGAAGACGGTCGACGACGGCGACTTCTTTGAGATCCAGCCCGACTACGCCAAGAACATTCTGATCGGCTTCGCCCGCATGGACGGCCAGACGGTGGGCATCGTGGCCAACCAGCCGCTGGTGTTGGCCGGTTGCCTGGACATCAAGTCGAGCATCAAGGCCGCGCGTTTTGTGCGTTTTTGTGATGCGTTCAATATCCCGGTGGTGACCTTTGTCGACGTGCCCGGTTTTATGCCCGGCACCAGCCAGGAGTACGGCGGCATCATCAAGCACGGCGCCAAGCTGCTCTACGCCTACGCCGAGTGCACCGTGCCCAAGATCACCGTGATCACCCGCAAGGCCTACGGTGGTGCTTATGACGTGATGGCGTCCAAGCATTTGCGTGGTGATGTGAACTTTGCCTGGCCCAATGCCGAGATTGCGGTGATGGGTGCCAAGGGCGCTGTGGAGATCATCTTCCGTGAAGAGAAGAAAGACCCGGCCAAGTTGGCTGAGCGTGAGGCCGAATACAAAGCGCGTTTTGCCAATCCGTTTTTGGCGGGTGCC
>CAMBOY010000045.1 GCA_945869245.1 Hydrogenophaga intermedia | reverse complement strand
CGCGGTGGCCACGCTGCAAAAACCAAGTGCTGATCGCCAGCCCAATGCCCCGGGAGGCGCCAGTGACCAGCGCCACCGGCGCTTGTGTGTGCGATGTGTTCATGGACAAGCTCAGTCGGTGGCGGGGCCATTCAGCGCGTGGCTGCTTGTGGCCGACACCGGTAGGCGCCGCACGTATTTGAAGGTGCCGGTGGCGTGCGCGCAGAGCTTGCCCTCGGCATCCAGAATGCGGCCTTCGGTGAAGGCCAAGGTGGCGGTGCGTTGCAACAGCGTGCCGTGCGCCACCAGCGGCCCGGTGGCCGCGGCCATGAAGCTGGTTTTCATTTCAATCGTCACCGCGCCCACGCCCGGCTCCACCGAACGCGCAGCGTGTGCCATCACCACATCAAGCAGCGTCATGCTGGCGCCACCGTGCGCGACCTGAAAGGAATTGAGGTGCTCGGGCCGCGGCGTGAACGCGATGCGCGCCTGACCGTCCGCAAAGTGCAGCAATTCAAAACCCAGGTGCTCAACAAAAGGAATCGAAACAGGAAATTTCATGGAGCGAGCATACAAACAGATGCACGAGCAAACGTCAGACAACGAGGGGAAGCTAAAAACAGATGCACGAGCAAAAGCCAGACAACGAGGGGAAGCTCAATCCAGGGCACCGCAGATCCGGCTTAGCCGGTCTGCCAGTGCCGCCCCCTTGAGGGGGTGACGCGCCGCAGGCGCGGCGCGGGGGTGGACCATCTACCCTCCGGTGATGATGGACACCCCCCCATCCACCGCCAGCCACTGCCCCGTGATGTGTTTGCCGGCGTCGCTGGCGTACAGCAGCGTGATGCCTTTGAGGTCTTCGCCGTCGCCCAGACGGCGCAGGGGCGCGTGGGCCGCGAGCTTGTCTTCGCCCAAGGCTTTTAAGGTGCCCTGCGTCATCTTGCTCGGGAAGAAGCCCGGGCAAATCGCGTTGACGCGGATGCCGTAATGCCCCCACTCGGCCGCCAGCGCCCGGGTGAAATTGATCACCGCGCCCTTGGACGTGTTGTACGCAATGGTCTTCATCTCGGGCGGGTTGCCACCCAGGCCGGCGATGCTGGCGGTGTTGATGATGCTGCCGCCCTTGTGCGGAATCATGCTGAGCTTGGCGATCAGCTGGCTCAGCAGGAAATAGCTGCGCACGTTCAGGTTCATCACCTTGTCCCAGGCGTCCAGGGGGTGGTCTTCGGCCGGCGCACCCCAAGCCGCGCCCGCGTTGTTGACCAGAATGTCGACGCGACCCAGGCGCTCCAGCGCGTCGCTGGCCAGGCGGCGAATGTCGTCTTCCTTCAGGCAATCGGCCGCGGTCCAGCGGGTGTCGATGCCGGCGGCCTGCAGCTCGGCCGTGGCCTCTTCCAGGTCGTCGGCCTTGCGCGAGCTGATCAACACCCGGGCGCCGGCCTCCCCGAGCGCTCGGGCCATTTGCAGCCCCAAGCCGCGCGAGCCACCGGTGATCAGCGCGGTCTTGCCCTTCAAATCCAGCAATTGGTGCACATGGCGTTCGGTCACGGTGTGTCTCCTTTTTTAATGGGGTCAGGTTCATTTATCTTGGCGCGTCAAAACGCATCTTCGGGCATGTCGGCGCAAGTGGTGTCGCGTGTGCGCACCACCTGCAGCCAAGCGCCGATTTTGGGCAGCTCGTAATGGAAAAAATAGCGCGCCGCCGCCAGCCGCCCAGTGCGCGCCGGGCTCTCGGGCGCGGCCTGGGCCACCAGCGCGACATCGAGCCAGATCCAGGCCAGCACGGTGTGGCCAAAGGCTTGCATGTACGGCACCGCGTTGGCCAGCGCGGGCACCGGCTCGCCGGTGGCCCAGGCGGCTTTGGTGGCGGCGCCCACGTCCTGCAAGGCTTTGCCCAGGGCGTTGGCGTGTTCGGCCAGTTCGGGCCGCTGAATCGCGCGCTCAATGGTGGCGTTGATGCGCCCGGCCAGCAGTTGCAGGCCTTTGCCTCCTTCCATCAGCACCTTGCGGCCCAGCAAGTCCATGGCCTGAATGCCATGGGTGCCTTCGTGGATCATGTTCAGGCGGTTGTCGCGCCAATACTGCTCTACCGGGAAATCGCGGGTGTAGCCATAACCCCCCAGCACCTGAATGGCCAGCGAATTGGCCTCCAGGCACCATTCGCTGGGCCAGCTTTTGGCAATCGGCGTCAGCACTTCCAACAGCAGGCGCGCGTCGTCGGCCGCCTCGGGCGCGCCAGTGTGCTGTTCGTCCACCAGCCGCGCGCAATACAGTTCCAGCGCCAGCGCGCCTTCGGCGTAGCTCTTTTGCGCCAGCAGCATGCGTTTCACATCGGCGTGTTCGATGATGCGGACCTGCGCAGCCGATGCGTCCTTACCGGCCGGGCCCATCGCCCTGCCCTGCGGCCGTTGTTTGGCGTAATCGAGCGACGCGAGATAGCCCGCCATACCGAGCATGGCAGCGGCCATGCCCACGCCAATGCGCGCCTCGTTCATCATGTGGAACATGCACTTGAGGCCTTCGCCGGGGCGGCCGACCAAGTAGCCCACCGCGCCGGCACCGGCGCCATCGAGTCCCCCGCCGGCCCCGCCGCGCACCGGGTAGGTGCCTTCGCCAAAATTCAGCAGCGTGTTGCTGGTGCCGCGCCAGCCGCATTTGTGGTTCAGGCCGGCGAGCGCCACGTCGTTGCGCTCGCCGGTCAGCTCACCCTCGCCATTCACCAGTTTTTTAGGCACGATGAACAGCGAAATGCCTTTGACCCCCGGCACCGGCTTGCCATCTGCCCCCGGAATCTTGGCCAGCACCAGGTGCACGATGTTCTCGGTCAGCTCGTGTTCGCCGGCCGAAATCCACATCTTGCTGCCCTTGAGCCGGTAGCGTGGGCCCAGTGGATCGTCGGCAAAGTCTTCGCCGTCGGGCACAGCGCGGGTCGCCACATCGCTCAGCGACGAGCCGGCCTGCGGTTCACTCAGGCACATGGTGCCCGACCAGCGGCCAGCCAATTCGTTGAGCGCAAACACCCGCTGTTGCGTCTCGGTGCCATGCGCCATCAGCAAATTCGCGTTGCCCGTGGTCAGCATGCCCGCGCCGATGCTCACCGACGCACAGGCAAACAGCGCGTTGGCCGCGGCCTCGACCGTGTACGGGAGTTGCATGCCGCCCACCGCATAGTCTTGCGCGGCGCTCAGCATGCCGCTGTCCACATACGCGCGGTGGGCGTCGTGCGTGGCCTGTGGCAGCACCACCCGCAAACCGCCCGCGCCATCGGGCTCGGTGCGCGGCTCTTGGGTGTCGACCAGGCGGTTGAACGGCGCGTATTTCTCGCGCGCGATGCGCTCGCAGGTGTCCAACACCGCGTCAAAGGTCTCACGCGAATGGTCGGCAAAGCGCGGCCGTTGGGCCAGTTGGTCGACCGACAACCAGTTGTAGAGCAAAAACTGCAGGCAAGAAGCGAGTTGCATGGGGGGCCCACGGAAAACACGACACCGGACACTGTAGCGGCGACACGGCACGCCGCTTGACTCTGAGACGACAAGGCACAGGCACGCCACCCGCGCTCAGCGCGTGGGCGCTTGGGCGCTGGCACGCACAAAGTGCAGGCTCAGGTCGCAGCTGCGCCCACCCGCAAACCAACGCGCCTCTAGCCAGGCCTGGGGCGAAAACCGGGTGGTCGCCAGCGTGGCCGCCCCGCGCGGCGCGGCGGGCTCGGTGTGGCCGTTGCCCAAGCGTGGCGCCAGCGCCCGCACCCAGCGCTGGGCCCGCTCCTGGCAAGCCGACCAGTCCACCACAGCGCCCTGATGGGGCACGCTCGCCACCACCTCGCCGATGCGCCCTTGGGCATCGGCCATGGCCATGACCGTGGCGGGCACACCGGCCACCGCCACGCTCACCACCGACTGCTCGCGCTCGTCGCAGCCCGGGCCGATTTGCAGCGCCGCGCGGTCGATGCGGGCCACTTGCTGCGCAGCCCCCACCAACAAAGCGCCGAGCCGAAACGCCCCCACGCCGTCGCTGTGCAGCGCCACCGGGGGCGTGGCCCACACCACCGGCGCAGCGGCCGCCGCCAGCGCCAGCCACACGGCGCGCCCTCGGTGTCGCTTGGCTGCGGCCACCGGCTTAGGGCTGTGCCTTCACCACACCACAAAAGCGGCGCGCGCCAGCGCCACCAATGGGCTGGGTGATGTGGTCGTCGCGGTTTTCATGGATCACCACCGCCGCGCCGTTGTCGTCGAGCAGCGCTGCACGACCACCTTGGCCGGTCAGGCTGGCCAAGGTGGTGAACAACTCCACCTCCACCGAGCCGTCGGCGTGCACGATCAGATTGGGCAGATCACCCGCGTCCGGGCCCTCGGGATTCATCCAGCCGTGTTTTTTGCCGCTCGGGTTGAGGTGGGCGCCCGACGCGACAAACCCTTTGTCGCCGTCGGCACAGGTGCCCACTTGGTGAATGTGGATGCCCTTGGGTCCGGGCGGCAGGCCTTTGGCGCTCACGTACACCAACAGGCCATGCGGCCCTTCGGTGAAGCGCACCTCACCCACCACTTGACCGGCGCGGTCTTGCAAGGGGGCAACAGCCTGCCCATTGGCGTGTGCGCTGCCCAAACACACCAGGGCCAGCGCGGTAGAAAGGGCTGCAGTGCAGGCGGTTTTCATGGGGTCTCCTCCATACCAAGGGTTTAAGAATTCAACAAATCACAAGAAGAGACGAAATCTTTCCGCCTCTGTGATGCATTCTATGGGCAGCCCCTGGTGGGCGAGCGGCTGGAAGACGCTCACAAGACCTCAAACACCCCCGCAGCGCCCATGCCCCCGCCAATGCACATGGTCACGCACACCCGCTTGGCACCACGGCGCTTGCCTTCGATCAGCGCGTGGCCGGTCAGGCGCTGGCCGCTCACGCCATAAGGGTGACCGACCGCAATCGCGCCGCCGTTCACATTCAGCCGGTCGGCCGGAATGCCGAGCTTGTCGCGGCAGTACAGCACCTGCACCGCAAAGGCTTCGTTGAGTTCCCACAGGTCGATGTCACCCACCGTCAGGCCCAGGCGCGCAAGCACCTTCGGGATGGCGAACACCGGGCCAATGCCCATTTCGTCGGGCTCGCAACCGGCGACGGCAAAACCCAGGAAGCGGCCCAGCGGCTGCAGGCCACGCTTCTCGGCCAGGGTTTCGTCCATCACCACACAAGCGCCCGCGCCGTCTGAAAACTGGCTGGCGTTGCCAGCAGAAATCACCCCGCCCGGCAGGGCTGAGCGCAGGCCGTGGATCGCGTCGAACGTGGTGCCGGGGCGAATACCCTCGTCGTTCTCCACCGTGACCTGCTTGGTCATCAAGCCCATGACCTTATCGGCCACACCGGCGGTCACGGTGATGGGCGCGATCTCGGCCTTGAACAAACCGGCCTCGAGCGCGGCCGTGGCGCGCTGCTGGCTGGCGGCGCCGTACTCGTCCATGGCATCGCGGCCAATGCCGTAGCGCTTGGCCACTTGTTCGGCGGTTTGCAGGATGTTCCAGTATATCTCGGGCTTCATCTTCTCCAGCGCGAGGTCCTTGAGCATGTGCACATTCATTTCCTGCTGCACACACGAGATGCTCTCAACCCCACCGGCCACATACACCGAGCCTTCGCCCGCGATGATGCGCTGCGCGGCCAGCGCAATGGTCTGCAGACCGGACGAGCAAAAACGGTTCACCGTCATGCCCGATACCGTGATCGGCAGGCCGGCCTTGAGCGCGATCTGGCGTGCGATGTTGGCCCCCGTCGCGCCTTCGGGGTTGGCGCAGCCCATGATCACGTCTTCTACCTCAGCGGCGTCGATGCCGGCGCGGGCAACGGCGTGTTGCACCGCGTGGCCGCCGAGCGTGGCGCCGTGGGTCATGTTGAAGGCGCCCTTCCAGCTCTTGGTCAGGGGTGTGCGGGCGGTGGAAACAATGACGGCGTTGGTCATGATGGGTTCCTGAAAAAATGGGGGTTGAGCGAAGCTGCGTATTCCAGGGCTCCCGTGGAACCGGCTTTGCCGGGCCACCGGGAGCGTCCCCCCTCAGGGGGAAGACGCGAAGCGGCGCAGGGGGGCACATCAAAATGTTTTGCCTTCGGCAGCCAGCTTGGCGAGCAAGGGCGCAGGCGTCCAGAACTTGGCGTCATCCAGCGGGTTCTTGGCAAAACGCTTCATGGCCTGGACCACATTGAACAGCCCCACCTCGTTGGCGTAGTTCAGCGGGCCGCCGCGGTAGACCGGGAAGCCGTAGCCGAAGATGTAGACCACGTCGATGTCGCTGGCCTTGTTGGCAATGCCCTCTTCCAGGATGTGCGCGGCTTCGTTGACCAGCGAGAACACCAGGCGCTGCACGATCTCTTCGTCGGAAATCTTGCGCGGCGTGATGCCCAGCGCCTTGCGGTGGTCGGCGATCATCTGCTCGACTTCGGCGTTCGGAATGGCGTCGCGCTTGCCGGGCACATAGTCGTACCAGCCGGCGCCGGTTTTCTGGCCGAAGCGGCCATTTTCGCACAGCAAATCGGCGGTCTTGCTGTACTTCATGTCCGGTTGCTCCACATAGCGGCGCTTGCGGATCGCCCAGCCGATGTCGTTGCCGGCCAGGTCGCCCATACGAAACGGCCCCATGGCAAAACCAAACTTCTCGATCGCTTTGTCCACCTGCGCGGGGGTGCAGCCTTCGTCCAGCAAAAAGCCGCCCTGGCGGCCGTACTGCTCGATCATGCGGTTGCCGATGAAGCCGTCGCAGACGCCGGAGACCACGGCCGTCTTCTTGATCTTCTTGGAGATCGCCATCACCGTGGCCAGCACGTCCTTGGCGGTGGCGTCACCACGCACCACTTCCAGCAGCTTCATCACATTGGCCGGGCTGAAGAAGTGCATGCCCACCACGTCCTGCGGGCGCTGGGTGAAGTTGGCGATGGCGTTGACGTCCAGCGTGGAGGTGTTGGAGGCGAGGATGGCGCCCGGCTTCATCACCCGGTCGAGTTCCTTGAACACCGCTGCCTTGACGCCAAGCTCTTCAAACACCGCCTCAATCACGAGGTCGGCCGAGCCGATCTCGTTGTAGCTCAGGGTGGTGCTCAGCAGCGCCCTGCGCTGCTCGTACTTGTCCTGTTTGAGCTTGCCCTTCTTGACCTGGGCTTCGTAGTTCTTGCGGATGGTGGCGATGCCACGGTCCAGCGCTTCCTGCTTCATTTCCAGCATCTTCACCGGGATGCCGGCGTTGAGGAAGTTCATGGCAATGCCGCCGCCCATGGTGCCGGCGCCAATGATGGCCACCGACGCCACCTCGCGCTTGGGCGTGTCTTCTGGCACATCCGGAATCTTGCTGGCAGCGCGCTCGGCGGTGAACAGGTGGCGCAGCGAGCGGCACTCGGACGTCCACATCAGGTTGATAAAAATCTCGCGCTCAAACGCCATGCCGTCGGCAAACTTCTTCTGGGTCGCGGCTTCGACCGCGTCCACGCACTTGGCCGGTGCCGGGAAGTTCTTCGCCATGCCCTTGACCATGTTGCGCGCAAACTGGAAGTAGGCGTCGCCGTCTTTGTGCTTGCAGGGCAGGTTGCGCACCAGCGGGAAGGCAGAGCCGTCGGCGTGTTTGGCGGCCATGTCGCGGGCCAAGGCCAACGCTTCATCGGCCAGCGACTCGATTGAGCCGGCCAGCTTGTCAAACAGTTTCTGGCCCGGCAGCATGGCCAGCATTTCGCTCTTGACCGGCTCACCACTGACGATCATGTTCAGCGCAGCTTCGACGCCCAGCACGCGCGGCAGGCGCTGCGTGCCGCCGGCGCCGGGGATCAGGCCCAGCTTCACCTCGGGCAGGGCCACGTTGCAGCCGGGGGCGGCGATGCGGTAATGGCAACCCAGCGCCAGCTCCAAGCCACCGCCCATGCACACGCTGTGCAGCGCCGCAATCACCGGTTTGGTGGTGTTCTCGACGCGGGTGATCACGGAGAGCAGATTGGGCTCTTGAATGGCCTTGGGCGTGCCGAACTCGCGGATGTCGGCCCCGCCCGAAAACGCCTTGCCCGCGCCGGTCAACACAATGGCCTTGACCGCCGGGTCGTTCTCGGCCTTCTCCAGCCCGTCGGTGATGGCCTGGCGGGTGGACAGACCCAGGCCGTTGACGGGCGGGTTGTCCAGCGTGATCACGGCCACATCGCCGTGGGCCTGGTAAGTCGCGGTCATTCCACTCTCCTTGAAATGCGGTTGTCACATAAACGAACGGTCGTTCGTTTTCACAACACATTCTAGGAAGTTTGTGACCGGTCTGGGGGCTGTGGTGTCGCCCGCATGTCTGGGGTTTTCACCGAGGCATCGGGCAATCCAGCGCCTGCGCCAGCACGCGCAGCAGCTCGCGCTCGGCGGGGGTGCAGCGCCCGTCGGCTTGCACGGTGGCGGTGGCCGCCCGCATCAGGCCAGCGCGAAACAAGGGCGCGGTGTGGGCCAGGTGGTCGAGCACCTGATCAAGGCGCTGCACCTGCAGCCGGTCGGTGGGCATCGCACCGGGCCACGGTCCGTCCAGCGGCGCGGCGGCCAAGCCCGCTTGCCAAGCGTTCAGCGCACTCTGCGCGGTCTGCGGCGCGCCTGCGCGCGACAGCCAGGCCAGCAGCAGCATCAGATCGTCGCGCAGGGTCCGGGCGTTGACGCGCTCGGGCCGGCGTTCCGCTGGGCGCAACTGGGTGCGTATCAGGCGCTGGCACACATATTCAAACAGACTGACTCGACCGTCGGTCTCCACCAGCTGGCGCACCGTGTCCAGCAGCAGGTCTTGCTGCGACAGGGGCAATTCCGGCAAGGCGGGCAAAGCCAGGTCCAGCAGCATGAGCCGGGCCGATGCGTCCAACGCAGCCAGCGCCTGCGCTTGGGTGCTGACTTGCTGTGCCACATCTGGCCCGCAGCGGGCACCGAGCACGGCCATGGCCTGGGCGTTGCCCGCCGCACCCGGCACCAGCATCGCCAGCGCCACGGTCAGGGCGCCGCTGGGGTGGTACACAGAGCCCAGCAAACCGTCGGGCAAGCCCGCCAGCGGGGCAAGAGGCTGTGCCGCCACCGGCTCGGCCGCAACGTCGGCTGCGCTGGTGGTGTCAAAAGCCAAGGGCTGCGCGGCGTCGGGTGATGACGCGGCCCTGCCCTGCCCCAAGGGATGGCGCAGGGCCTTCAGTTCGTCCACCAGCGGCTGCAGCTGATCGGGTGTGAAGCGCGGGTCAAGCCGGCGAATGCGCTGGTGCAGGGGCGGATGGGTTTGCAACCAGTCGGTCAGCTCTTCGCCCGCGTCGAGCAGCATGTGCCGAATCGCCATGTAGCGCGCGGGCGAGGCCAGCACTGAGCGCGCCGCGATGCGTTTGAGCGCACCGGCCAGCCCATCGCGCGAACGGGTGAACTGCACCGCCGCCGCATCGGCCAGGTATTCGCGTTCGCGCGACACCGCCGCCTGCAGCAGCCGCCCCAGCCCTTCGGACAAAGCGCCCACCAGCCACAGCGCAGCGCCCGCCAGCAGCACCGGCCATTCCCCGCGCCGCAGCAGGCTAGCGCCTTCGATCAAGCCCCGCCCCGCCATCGAGAACACATACAAGCCTTGCAACACCGCTTGCAGCCGCAGGTTCAGGGCCACATCACCGTTGGCGATATGACCCACTTCGTGCGCCACCACACCTTGCAGCTCGTCGCGGCTGAGCTGGGCCAGCGCGCCCTGCGTCACCGCCACCACAGCGTGCTGCGCCGACGCGCCAGCGGTGAAGGCGTTGATGCCAGGGTCCTGGTCCATCACATACACCTGCGGCACCGGCACACCGGCGGCAATCGCCATTTCGTCCACCACATTGAGCAGCCTGCGCTCGTCCGCATCGCCGCTGGAGCGGCGCACCCGGCGCGCGCCCAACGATTCGGCCACCGCGCGCCCGCCACCGTGCGAGGCCACCCACAGGTGCCGCACGGTCACCGCCACCAGCGTGCCACCCACACCCAGCGCCAGGGCCAAAGGCCACCAACGCGACGCCGCTTTGGGCGCCGTCAGCACCCAGCGCGCCCACAACTCGGCACCGAGGCTCGCACCGGCGTACACCGCCAGCATCACCAGGACCACCAAGCCGGCAAACACCCACAGCAGCAGCCGCGAGCGGCGGCGCGCTTGCGCCTGCGCTTCAAAAAAATCCATGGCGGCGGCGAGGTGCCGTTCAGCGGCTGAAGCTCACCCGCACCGGCTCGGCAGCCTCGGGTTTGTCCAAGCGCCACATCTGCGCCGGCTTGAAGCCAAACTGGCTCGCCACCAGCGCGTCGGGGAAGGATTCGCGCTGGGTGTTGTACGACATCACCGCGTCGTTGAACGCCTGGCGGGCAAAGGCCACCCGGTTTTCGGTAGAGGCCAGCTCCTCTTGCAACTGGCCCATGTTCTGCTGCGCCTTGAGCTCGGGATAGGCCTCGGCCAGCGCCACCAGCCGCCCCAGCACACCACCGAGCTGCGATTCGGCGTTGGCCAGCTGCTGCAGCGCCGCGCCGTCGGTCGGGCTGCCCATCACCGCCCGGGCCGCCGCCTGAGCCTGGTTGCGCGCGGCAATCACCGCCTCCAGCGTCTCGCGCTCATGCGCCATGGCGCCCTTGACCGTGTCCACCAAATTGGGAATCAGGTCGTAACGGCGCTGCAACTGCACATCGATCTGCGCAAAGGCGTTGGCGATGCGTTGCCGCAGCTCCACCAAGCCGTTGTAGCTTTTGATCAGATACGCGAACAAGATCACGACCACCGCCAGAACAATCCACATAGCCACTTGCACTCTCCTCAACAACGATGGCGCATTCTGAAGCGAAAAAAGGCAGATCACCCCGCGTACACCGCCGCCGGCCCAGGCAATGCAGGCAAAAAGTCACGGTTTTTCTGCGGCCGCTG
Organism: Hydrogenophaga intermedia; assembly: GCA_945869245.1. Taxonomy (GTDB): domain Bacteria; phylum Pseudomonadota; class Gammaproteobacteria; order Burkholderiales; family Burkholderiaceae_C; genus Hydrogenophaga; species Hydrogenophaga intermedia_B. The sequence continues at coordinate 4,176 of CAMBOY010000045.1, read as the reverse complement.
CCACCGCCCAAGCCCAGGGGCGAATCAGTCGGCCACCGCCGTGGGCACGGTGAAGCCTTTTTCGATGTTGATACCGAAATAACACGGATTGTTGTTGGCCATGCACTGGCCCTGCATCGGCCCCTGCCCAGGGAAGCTTCCCGCCGCCGATGGCGCCAAACAGCGCTTGCCAGCGCACTCGCTGCCGTCGGTACAGGCCTTGCCCGCGTCGGCGTACGGCGTGACACACGCCAACGTGCCCATCATGCAAACGCGCTGCCAGTGGCCACCGCTGGCCGTGCACTGCGCGGCAGTGCCCTTGGCGCAATACGGAGGAATACGGGTGTTGCCCGTGTCCCAGGTGCCGCCACCGTCGACACAGCGCTGCGCTTCGGTGGCTGGGGCCTGTGGCGCGTTGGGAGCGTCACCGCCGGGACCAGTGCAGCCATACAGGCCGACCACAAGAAGCAGACCCACACCCAGCCAGCGCCGCATCAGGATTTCAATGGTTTTCATAGCCCCCCCGAAAGAAAAACGTCACCCATGCTAGCGCTTAGTACGGATGCAGACCAGCTCCCTCCTGGCAACAAAATGCTTCACACCGCCAACCACTCCGCCTGCAAGGCCTGGTCGGCCATGAGCTGCGCGGGCGTGCCGTCGAACACGATGCGGCCGTGGCCCATGACGGCGCAGCGGCTGGCGGCGGTCAGGGCGAGTTGGCTTTTTTGTTCGATCAGCACAATGGCCACGCCCTGGGATTGAAAGTGCTGCAGGGCTTGCGCAAGCTGCGCCACCACCTGGGGCGCCAGGCCTTCGGTGGGCTCGTCGATCAGCATCAGGCGGGGCTGGCCCATCCAGCAGCGGGCCAGGGCCAGCATTTGTTGTTCGCCGCCCGACAGCACGCCGGCCGGGGTGTTGATGCGGCGCGCCAGCGCCGGAAACAGCGCCAGCATGTCGGCCAGGGCCTCGAGGCGGTGGCGCTGGCCAGGCTGTTCGCCCAGCAGCAGGTTGTGCCGCACCGAGAGGCGGGGAAACACGTCGCGCGATTCGCTGACATAGCCGACGCCGGCGCGGGCGCGCTGGTGGGGTGGCAGGCCGTGCAGGGGCTGGCCTTGCCACCACACTTGGCCGCTGGCGGGTATCAGGCCCATGAGCGCGCGGGCCAAGGTGCTGCGGCCCGAGCCGTTGCGCCCCAGCAGGGCCAGCACCTCGCCGGGGGCCAGTTGCAGGTTGACCTCTTGCAACACCGGTGCGCCGCTGTAGCCGGCGCTCAGGTCCTGCACCTGCAGCCCTGGGGCCTTCGACACGTTCATTGCCCGGCCCCCAGCGCAGCGCCCAAATACGCCTGCTGCACCGCCGGGTTGGCGCGCACCGCGTCAGGGCTGCCGTCGGCGATCAGCTGGCCGTCCACCAGCACCAGCACCCGGTCGGCCAGGCCAAACACCACGTCCATGTCGTGCTCCACCATCAGCAGGGTGCGGCCGGTGGTCCAGGCGCGCAGCCGGCTGGTGAGTTCGGTGGTTTCGCTGCGGCTCAGGCCAGCGGTGGGTTCGTCCAGCAGCAGCACGGGGGCGTCGCTGGCCAGGGCCAGGCCCACGTCCAGCCGGCGCTGCTCGGCGTAGCTCAGGCTCTGGGCCGGGGTGTGGTGGCGCTGGGCCAAGTCCAGCCGTTCGGCCCAGTCGCGCACGGCGGCGTCCATGCCGGGACTTTGCAGGCGCCGCCACCAGCCGCCGTGTTGGTGCAGCAAGACGCAGCGCAGGTGTTCGGCCACGGTGTGGGGGCCAAACAGTTGCTGGATCTGAAAACTGCGGGCCAGGCCGGCGCGGGCCAAGCGGTGCGGCGCCCAAGCGGTGACGTCGCGCCCGGCCAGCCACACCCGCCCAGCATCGGGCCGCAGCACACCGCTGAGCACCTGAAACAGCGTGGTTTTGCCGGCGCCGTTGGGGCCAATGACAGCCACCCTTTCGCCCGGCTGCACGGCAAAGCCCAGGCCGCGCAGAATGGGCGCGCCACCCAGGCGAATGTGCAGGTCGCTCACTTGCAAGGCCGGTGTGTTCATGCGCCCTGCCCCCGGTGCGCGCGGCGCTGCGCCCACAGCAGCGCCAGCCCGGCCGCGCAGGCCAGCGCCGGCAGCGCCCAGTGCCAGGCCACATCGGTGGCCCAGGGCTGGCCCAGCAGCGTGAGCCCATGGCCCAACCAGGCGCGCGCCTGCCAGTGGTAGAGCATTTCCACCAGCACCACACCGCCACCGGCGGCCAGCGCCAGGCCCAAGCACCAGCGCCCGCAGCGCACGCTGGGTGCTTGCAGCCCACCCGCCAGCACCCCGGCCACGCCGCCGGGCGCGGCCAGCAGCACCAGCACAAACAGCAGGCCCACATACAGCGCCCAGGCCGGGGTGATGCCCGAGAGGCCCACCTGCGCGCCCACCATCAACACGCCACCCAGCAGCGGGCCCCAAAAGTGTTGTGCGCCGCCCAGCACGGTGAACAGCATCCACGCGCCCGAGCGCTGCGCGCCCAGCGCTTCGGGCGACACCAATTCAAACACCAGCGCGCCCACCGCGCCGGCCGCGCCGGCCAGTGCGGCGGCCAGGGTGTGGGCGGCCCAGCGCACCCGCACCGGGTTGTGCCCCAGGGCGGCCACGCGCTGCGGGTTGTCGCGCACCGCGCGCAGCAGCGCACCGGCGCCGCTGGCCATCCAGCCGCGCAGCAGGGCCACACCCAGCCACAGGGTGGCGGCCGCCAGGCCATAGACCTGCCATTTGTCGGCCCAGGTGATGCCCAGCACTGGCGCGCCCAGCACCCGGTTGGCGCTCAGGCCCGCTTCGCCACCCGACCAAGCGGGAAACATGAGCGCCAGCGCAAACACCAGCTCGCCCAGGGCCAGCGAAATCATGGCCAGCGCCATGCCCGGGCGGCGCACCACCAGTGCGCCCAGCGGCGCGGCCACGGCGGCGGCCACCAGCGCACCCGCCAGTGGCGTGAGCGCCACCGCCAGCGTGGCCCAGGCCGAGCCCTGCCAGGGGCTGTCGGCCAAGGCGCGCAGCGCCCACACCGCGCCGTAGGCGCCCATGCCGCTGTACACCGCGTGCCCAAAACTCAGCATGCCGCCCTGCCCCCACAACAAGTAATACGACCAGCAGCCCAGCGCCGCCACAGCCACCAGCGCCCAAGTGACCGGGCCCACCCAGGCGCCCAGCAGCCAGGGCACCAGCAGCAGGCCCAGCGCCAACACGGCCAAGGGGTAGCGATCCACAGCGGTGCGCAGCCGGGTCATTCGCGCCGCCCCATCAGCCCACGCGGGCGCAGCGCCAGCACCAGCACCAGCAACACATAGGGCAGCAGCGGCGCCCACTGCGCCAGGCTGGTGTCCCACAGCGGCAGCGGCCGGTCGTAGGCCACGGCCAGGGTTTGCAGCAAGCCAATCAGCAGCGACGCCCACAAGGCCCCCGCCACCGAGCCCAGCCCGCCCACCACCAGCACCACAAACACCAGCGGCCCCATGGTGGCGGCCATGGCCGGCTCGGTCACAAAAGTAGCGCCACCCAGCACCCCAGCCAGGGCGGCGAGCGCACAGCCCACACCAAACACCAGCACCCACAGGCGCGGCACGTCGTGGCCCAGGGCCTGCACCATCTGCGGGTGTGTCAGCGCGGCCTGAATCACCCAGCCGGTGCGGCTGCGCCACAGCCACAGGCCCAGCCCCAACAACACGGCCAGCGCCACCGCCATCAGCAGCGCCCGGCTGGCGGGGAACACCGCACACAACACATCGGCTGCGGCGCAGGCACCGGCGGGTGCAGCGCCCCACCAGGCGCGCAGGCCGTCGGCGGTTTGGGCGAGCGTCAGCGCTGGACCTTGCAGCGCGGCGGGCAAGTCAAACGCCACCGGCGAGCGGCCCCACACCAGCTGCACCGCCTCCAGCACCAAATACGCCACGCCAAACGTGACCATCAATTCGGGAATGTGCCCCAGCGGGTGCACCCGGCGCAGCACCCAGCGCTCAAACGCGGCGCCGGCCAGCCCCACCAGCAGCGGCGCCAACAGCAGCGCGGCCCAAAACCCCACCACCGGCGCCAGGCTGTAGGCCACATAGGCGCCCAACATATAAAAGCTGGCGTGGGCAAAGTTGAGCACCCCCATGAGGCTGAACACCAGGGTCAGCCCCGCACTCAGCAAAAACAGCAGCAGCCCGTAG
>CAMBOY010000044.1 GCA_945869245.1 Hydrogenophaga intermedia | reverse complement strand
GGCCTTCGTTGAGCGCGCGGATCGCGTCCACACTGCCACAAAACCGGATGTCCAGGTGCAGGCGCGGCAGCGCTGGGTCGTCGCTGGCCGCGCAGTGGGCCTGCAGGGCGCTCAGCGCATGGTCGTGGCTGGCGTACAGCGCAATCGTTTCGCTGCTGCTGTGGGCTGCCACCTCAATCGCCTGGGCGAAGGCTTGCTGCAACTCGGCGCGCAAATGCTCCACCTGCGGCGCCAGACGCGCCTGGGCCAGGCGCTCGGCGTTGAGCAGACGTTGCCCGAAGGGTGAGAGGCGCGCGGCTTGGCCGCGCTCCCAGACGATCAGCTCGTGACCCAGCTCTTGTTCCCAGATGCGCAGCTGCCCCCAGACATGCCGGTACGACAGGCCAATGGCGCGCGCGGCGGCCGAGATCGAGCCTTGGTCGCGCACCGCTTGCAGCACGTCCAGCATGGGGTTGCGCAACAGAGCCACGCCGCGGGCGGGCAGGGCGGCCGAGCCACCCCACGCGTAAGAGAGTTCCACCGGTGTCATGGGGCCAGAGTGTGCCCGAGCTTGCCCTATGCACACCGTTTCATACCGCGCAACTCCCTACGCTGATGCAGTGGATCTGGCCTTATGCTGCGGCGCAATGAATACATGGAGTGACAGCCTGAGCACCGCCTTGGAATTGGTGCTGTCGGGCGATGCGGCCCTGTGGGCCATTGTGGGCCGATCCTTGGGCGTCAGCGCCACCGCCACCGTCATCGGCTGTGCGGTGGGCTTGTGGCTGGGCGCTTGGTTGGGGGTATCGCGTTTTGTCGGGCGCGGTGTGGTGCTCACGGTGTTCAACACCTTGCTGGCGCTGCCGTCGGTGGTGGTGGGTTTGGTGATTTACCTGCTGCTGTCGCGTTCCGGCCCTTTGGGTTTTTTGGGTTGGCTATTCAGTTTCCAAGCGATGGTGCTGGCCCAGGTGGTGCTGGTGGTGCCAGTGGTCACGGCACTGACCCGCCAGGTGATTGAAGACGCCGACGCACACCACGGCGAGCAACTGCGTTCGTTGGGCGCTGGCAGCGCCATGCGCGCTGTGTTGTTGGCCTGGGACGAGCGTTACGCCTTGCTCACCGTGGCCATCACCGCTTTTGGCCGTGCCATCTCCGAGGTCGGCGCGGTGATGATTGTGGGCGGCAACATCGATGGCTTCACCCGTGTCATGACCACCGCCATTGCGCTGGAGACCAGCAAGGGCGATTTGCCGCTGGCCCTGGGCCTGGGTGTGGTGCTGTTGGGCGTGGTGTTGCTGCTCAATGCGCTGGTGAGTGCGCTGCGCCGTTGGCGCGAGCGCTTGGATACCCAGCCTCTGTCGGGGGTGTCTGCATGAGCGCACCGCTCGTGACCGTGGATCGGGTGTCCGTGCGCTTGGGATCGGCCGCCCAGGTCTTGGCTTTGCGCGATGTGGATCTGCAAGTGGGCGCGGGCGAGCGGGTGGCGCTAGTGGGAGCCAACGGCAGTGGCAAAAGCACCTTGTTGCGTTGCCTGCATGGCCTGCAGCGTCCTAGCGAGGGCGATGTGCGGGTGTCGCCCGGTGTGCGCCAGGCCATGCTGTTTCAGCGGCCGCACCTGATGCGCATGAGCGCGCAGAGCAATGTGGCCTTGGGCCTGTGGTTGCGCGGCACGCCGTGGCGCGCAGCGCGCGAGCGCGCTCAAGCGGCGCTGCAGCGGGTGGGCTTGGCCGATGTGGCCGCGCGCAATGGACGTGCGCTGTCGGGCGGTCAGCAACAGCGCGTGGCCTTGGCCCGAGCCTGGGCCACTCAGCCCGATCTGTGGCTGCTGGACGAGCCCACCGCCAGCCTGGACCCGCACGCCAAGCGCGAGGTGGAGGCACTGATTGCGCAGTTCGCCAGCGAGCCATGGTCCACAGACCGGCCAGCGCCCGCACTGGTGTGGGCCAGCCACAACCTGGGCCAAGTCAAGCGCTTGGCCACCCGCGTGTTGTGTCTGGAGGCTGGTCGGGTGCTGGTGGACGCTGAGGTCAACGATTTTTTCAACGCCGATTGGCTGGCATCCCGCTCGCCAGAGGCATTCGCTTTTGTACAAGGAGAAACCGCATGACATTGAATCACCCCCGCCGCGAAGAAATGGACCACTCCCGCCGCGCTGCGCGCGACCCCCTCAAGGGGGCGGCATCTACCGACCGGCAAAGCCGGATCGGTGGTGCCCTTGCCAAGGCACTGGCGCTCGCAAAATCTTGTGCACTGGCATGTGGCTTGGTGCTGGGTCCAGCCGCTTGGGCGCAGAGCAGTATTGTGGTGGCGTCCACCACCTCGACCGAGCAGTCGGGCTTGTTTGGCCATATCCTGCCGCAGTTCAAGCAGGCCACGGGCATCGACGTCAAGGTGGTCGCCTTGGGCACCGGTCAGGCGATCGACATGGCTCGCCGCGGTGATGCAGACGTGCTGTTTGTGCACGACAAAGCGGCTGAAGAGAAATTTGTGTCCGAAGGGTTTGCCGCCAAGCGCCAAGAGGTGATGTACAACGACTTTGTGCTGATTGGCCCGAAAGCCGATCACGCCGCCACCAAGGGCAACGACATCGTGGTCGCACTCAAGAAGCTGGCCACCACCAACGCGCCCTTCATTTCACGCGGCGACAAAAGCGGCACCCACGCGGCCGAGTTGCGTTTTTGGAAGTTGACCGACACCGACGCCAACAAAGGCAGCGGCTACAAGGAGTGCGGCTGCGGCATGGGCCCGGCGCTCAACATCGCCTCCAGCAGCGGCGCCTATGTGTTGGCCGACCGCGGCACTTGGCTCAACTTCAAAAACCGCGCCGATTTGGCCGTGCTGGTTGAGGGCGACAAGCGACTGTTCAACCAGTACGGCATCATGCTGGTGAGCGCCGCCAAACACCCACAGGTGAAAACCGCCGAAGGCCAGCGGTTTGTGGACTGGATCGTCGGCCCCGCCGGACAAGCGGCCATCGCCAGCTACAAGATTGGCGGCGAGCAGCTGTTCTTCCCGAATGCGGTGAAATGAGGCTGGCTGCTCTGGCTCTGGCAGCGGTGCTGGCTGGCTGTGCCAGCTCCGCCGGCGTGACCGGCCCCTTGTCGGTGTACGCGGCGGGCAGCCTGCGAGACGCGTTCACTGAGGTCGCGCGTGATCACGAAAGACGCACCGGGCATACCATCGCCTTGACGTTTGGCCCATCCGGCTTATTGCGCGAGCGCATTGAGCGGGGTGAGGGTGCGCAAGTGTTTGCGTCTGCCGATACCCAGCATCCCCAGCGTTTGGCCGCCGGTGGCGGCTGGGGGCCGCAGACCGTGTTTGTGCGCAACAGCCTGTGCGCGCTGGCTCAACCCGGGCTGGCGGTGGATACCGCCACGCTGCTCGACACTTTGCTGCGACCCGACATCAAGCTGGGCATGTCCACACCCAAAGCCGATCCGTCGGGTGACTACGCGCTGGCGCTGTTCGCCAAAGCCGAGGTGGTGCGCCCGGGCAGTCAGACGCGCCTGAACGCCAAGGCCTTACAGCTCACCGGCGGCCCAAGTTCTCCTGCCGCGCCTGCAGGCCACAACCTCTACGCCTGGGTTATGGAGAAAAAGCAAGCCGATGTGTTCCTCACCTACTGCACCAATGCGGTGGCCGCGCGCCTGCAGCAGCCCGCCTTGCAGGTCGTGGCTGTGCCGGACGCGCTGCAGGTGGGGGCTGCCTACGGACTGACGGTGCACCTCGGCGCGCCGGTTGCGGCGCAGGCCTTTGCCCAGGCGCTGTTGTCGCCGCCGGCGCAGGCCATTTTGGCGCGGCACGGTTTTGGCGCACCTTGATGTGACCGAGATGGTGCGCAGACGTGTGTTGACTTGGGGTGGCTTTCTGGCGCTGCTCATGGCGACCAGTGTGGTCCATGCACAAGCGCCAGCCGGCGCCGAGTATGTGCTGCGGGTGGAGGGCGCGGTCTTGACCCCACTGGCGTTCACCCGGCAGCAAATCGAAGCGCTACCCTGGCGCGAATACACCGAATCGCGCGAAGTTCAGCAAGATGGTCGCGTGGTCAAGCTCAGTGTGCGGTATCAGGGCTATCCGCTGCGCGACCTCATTGATCAAGCCGGCCTGGCGCCCGAGCGCCGCGCGGTGCGCCACACAGCGGTGTTGCTGACCGCGCGCGATGGCTACCGCGTTGTTTTCTCTTGGGGCGAGATCTACAACAGCGCTTTGGGCGATGGAGTGATCGTGGTGCGCTCGCAAGACGGTCGCGACATTCTTGCTGCCGACGGCTTGCTTGCCTTGCGGTCGCTGCAAGACACCCGATCGGGTCCGCGACATGTGCGTTGGCTCGAACGACTTGAGCTGCGGGTGCTGGGCGACTGAAGCGAATCAGGTTGTGTGGAGAAGCGACACAGGGGCATTCAAGGCCCAAAGCCAAACCGGTTGATGCGCGCCTGCCCCTCGGCGCTTTGCAGCAGTTGCACGAGCGCCTTGGCGGCCTCTTTCTGGGTGCCCGATTTCAGCAGTACGCCCTCGTAGTTCAGTTTTGGGTACAGCGCCGGTGGCACCACCCACACCGAGCCCGAGGCCAAGCGGCCCCGATACAGCACCTGCGCCAACGTCACAAAGGCCAGATCCACTTGGTCGGTGCGCGCGGCCTCTAGGGCTTGGGCCAAGCTGTCGGCTGTTTTGAGTTTGGGTGTCAGGCGCTCGGTCAAATTCAACGATTCCAGCACCTTGGCGGCGGCCTCGCCATGCGGGTCTTTGTCGGGTGCGAGTACCGCCACACTGCGGACGTGGGCGCGCCCCAGCACCGAGCCGGTGGCGTCGACCCGGCTGATATTGCCTGACCACAGCACCAGCTTGCCTTGGGCGTAGACAAAACGGCCATTGGTCTCGGCCAGGCCTTCTTTTTCCAGCTCTTCGGCTTGTTTGGCATTGATGCCCAGCCACAGATCAAAGGTGCCAGTTTTGACCTTGGGCAACAGGGTGGCGCTGTCTTCGGCGGTGATCTTGAGCGTGTGGCCGGTTTGCCGTTGGAACACAGCGCCAACGTTTTTCAGAGCGGCGAGCACGATGGGGTCGACCGCCACCTCGATGTTGGCGGCCCTGAGCGTCAGCGGCGCGGCGATCAGCATGGCCAACAGGGTGTGTCTGATGTGCATATGAAAAAAATCTCCGTACCAAGGCGGAGCACAGTGGGCTCCTGTGGGCAGCAAGTGTCTCCCAGTTGTTCGATTGCGCAACACAAACAGGCCATTTTGCGGGCTGCCACGCATGGCACAGATGTTGTGGCGTGTGCTGCAGCCGCTCCAAGGCTATTCACTTTTCACACCATTTTGCAAGAGGACGACACATGATCTACGCAGCCCCAGGCCAAGCCGGCGCCAAAATCCAGTACAAGCCACGCTATGACAACTTCATTGGTGGCAAGTTCGTGCCCCCCGCCAAAGGCCAGTACTTTGACGTGATCTCGCCGGTGAATGGCAAGGTCTACACCCAAGCCGCTCGCTCCACCTCGGAAGACATTGATCTGGCGCTGGACGCGGCCCACGCCGCCGCCGAAGCCTGGGGCAAGACCGACGCCACCACGCGTTCCAACCTGCTGCTCAAGATTGCCGACCGGCTGGAGGCCAACCTGGAGCTGTTGGCCTATGCCGAAACGGTGGACAACGGCAAGCCGATCCGCGAAACGCTCAACGCCGACATCCCGCTGGCCATCGACCACTTCCGCTATTTCGCCGGCTGCGTGCGCGCGCAGGAAGGCGGCATTTCCGAGATCGACGAGAACACGGTGGCGTACCACCTGCACGAGCCGCTGGGCGTGGTGGGCCAGATCATTCCCTGGAATTTCCCGATCCTCATGGCCGCGTGGAAGATTCCGCCAGCCCTGGGCGCGGGCAACTGCATCGTCTTGAAGCCGGCCGAGTCCACCCCCATCAGCCTGCTGATCCTGATCGAGTTGATCGCCGACCTGTTGCCCCCGGGCGTGCTCAACATCGTCAACGGTTTCGGCCGCGAGGCCGGCATGCCGCTGGCGCAGAGCAAGCGCATCGCCAAGATCGCGTTCACCGGCTCCACCAGCACCGGCCGCGTGATCGCGCAAGCGGCGGCCAACAACCTGATCCCCGCCACGCTGGAGCTGGGCGGCAAATCGCCCAACATCTTCTTTGCCGACATCATGGACAAAGACGATGGTTTCCTCGACAAGGCGATCGAAGGCCTGGTGCTGTTCGCGTTCAACCAGGGCGAGGTCTGTACCTGCCCGAGCCGCGCGCTCATTCAAGAAAGCATCTACGACAAGTTCATGGAGCGCGTATTGAAGCGTGTGGCTGCGATCAAGATGGGCAGCCCGCTGGACACCGACACCATGATGGGCGCGCAAGCTTCTAAAGAGCAGCTGACCAAGATCCTGAGCTACCTAGAGCTGGGCAAGGCCGAAGGCGCACAGGTGCTGATCGGCGGTGAGCAGGCCCAGGTAGGCGGCGATCTGGACGGCGGCTACTACGTGCAACCCACGCTGTTCAAGGGCCACAACAAGATGCGCATCTTCCAGGAAGAAATCTTCGGCCCGGTGCTGGCCGTGACCACCTTCAAGGACGAAGCCGAAGCCCTGGCCATTGCCAACGACACGCTGTATGGCCTGGGCGCCGGCGTATGGAGCCGCAACGGCAACGTGGCCTACCGCATGGGCCGCGCCATCAAGGCTGGCCGTGTGTGGACCAACTGCTACCACGCCTACCCGGCCCATGCGGCCTTTGGTGGCTACAAGGAGTCGGGCATCGGTCGCGAAAACCACAAGGCCATGCTGGGCCACTACCAGCAGACCAAGAACCTGCTGGTTTCCTACAGCGAGAACAAGCTGGGCTTCTTCTGACCACCCCCGCGGCGCGCCTGCGGCACGTCACCCTCTCAAGGGGGCAACGCGAGCGGCCTGGCAAAGCCAGTTCCGCCGCGTTCCGGATTGGCCATTGCGCGCCGCATAGGTATTGACTAGGCTGTTCAGAACAAGGAGACACCCATGGTTGAACGCGTGGTGGCCACCCCCGAAGCGCTGGCGCTGATCGCCCAGCTGCAGGCCGAACATGGCGAGTTGATGTTTCACCAAAGCGGCGGCTGCTGCGACAACAGCGCGGCCAACTGCTACCTGCCCACCGACCTCACCATCGGGCCTTACGACGTCCAGTTGGGCGCAGTTGGTGGCGTGCCCTTCTACATCGGCAAGCTGCAATACGAATACTGGAAACACACCCAGTTGATTCTGGACGTGATCGAAGGCCATGGCGGCACTTTCTCGCTGGAGGGAGACACCGGCAAGGCCTTTCACACCCGCTCGCGCTTGTTCACCGAGGCCGAGTGGGCCGAGGTCGAGCCGCAGGTGGTGCGCGATCTGGCTTAAGGCCAGCGCGTCTGTGCTCGTCTAGCTGCTTAGAAGAGCCAGCGCAGGTGATGTCGCGTACGCGCTGGTGCCGACAAAAGGCACAATCCCACCATCTGCCTTTTTTGCACATCCGATGGCTTCTGCCTTGCCCACTTATATCCGCGCCCGCTGGCATGGACACACGCCACTCTCACGCCTGCTGTGGCTGGATGTGTGGGGCGTGGGCACCTTGGTCAACGGGGTGTTTGTGTTCGCCACGTTTCTGCTCTACGCCAAGCGAGCCGATCCCGCGCTGGCCATGGCGGTGCACTTGGTGCCTTTGCCGCTGAATCTGTTTTTGGTGGCCGCGGTGTGGCGACACCCAGCAGCGCTGCCTTGGGCCAAAGCCCTGGTGTTGTTTTGGCTGGCACTGACTTTGCTGATCTGAAGCGATCGCGGCGCTCGGCCTCTGGGGCTCAGACGCCCAATACGCCCATGGCCACTTGCCGAAAATCGGCGCCATCGTGTGATGCCACAAAGTTGGCCACCGTGCCCGCGTAACACACCTCGCCCCGGGCCAACAGCAGCAGATGGTCGGCCTCTTCGGCCTCTTCGAGCAGATGGGTGGCCCACAGCACGGCGGTGCCTTGCTCGCGGCACAGGCGGTGCACGGTGTGCAACAGCTGCTGGCGTGAGGCTGGGTCTAGGCCCACGGTGGCTTCGTCCATCAGCAACACCGCCGGCCGGTGCAGCAGGGCACGCACCAGTTCCACCTTGCGCCGGTTGCCGCCCGAGAGCGTGCGCACGGTGGCGCTGAGTTGATCGCTCAGCCCCAGCGTGGGCAATAGGGATTCGATGCGCGCCATCGCCTCGCGCCGGGGCAGGCCGTGCAGGTCGGTGTGAAACAACAAATTGGCCCGCACACTCAAATCCAGATCGAGCGCGCTTTGCTGAAACACCACGCCCAGTCGCGCCAGCGCCTGGGCCGGTCGCTGCGCCATCGACACACCACACACCTCAATCTGGCCTTGGTCGGGGTTGAACAAGCCGGTGAGCAGCTGCAACAAGGTGGACTTGCCCGCGCCGTTGGGGCCTAGCAGCACATGGAACTGGCCTGGCAGCAGGGTGATGTCCACGCCGTTGAGCGCTTTGGTGTGGCCGTAGCGTTTGTGCAGACCATGTGCGTGCAGGGCGGGTGGGCTTGTCATGCGGTGTTACGAGGGCTTGGCCAGCAGGTTCATGCGTTGCAGCAGCGCGCGTTCGCGCTCCACCGTGTCGAGCACGGCCCGTTGGTACTGCTCGGTGTTGAGGTATTCCAGCTGCTGATCGTAACTGTGCAGGGCTTTTTGGTGGCGCTCCTCAAAGGCGGCTTGGCGGATGGCGTCGTGCAGCCGGCGCACCACCTCGGGCGGTGTGCCACGTGGGGCGGCCATGCCCCAGGGCGAGGTGTAGATCGCCTGCGCAAAACCCAGCTCGCGCATGGTCGGCACCTGGGGCCAGCTCGGGCTGCGCTGGGCGCTGAACACGCTGAGCAGGCGCAGCTTGCCCTGCTCGATCCAGGGCGCAAAGCCGGTGGAATTCATGCCCGCCATCAGTTGGTTGGTGGCCAGGGCCATCATCTGGTCGGCCGTGCCTTTGTAGGGCACATGGATGTAAGTGACACCCAGCCCCTGCAGGATTTCTTCCATGGCCAGGTGGGGGGTGGTACCAATACCAGTGGAGCCCATGCTGAGCCGACCGGGATGCTGGCGTGCCCAGACCACCAAATCGTTGAAACTGCGAAACGCGCTGTCGGCCGGCACCAACAAACCAAAAGTGGTGCCCGACACCTGAATGATCGGTTGCAGGTCGCGCAGCGGGTCCCAGTCCACCTGCCGCATCAGGGCGTGGCGGTACACCGTGACCGGCACCTGGCCGATGGTGTGGCCGTCGGGTGCGGCCTCTTTGAGCAAGGGGGCCACCAGTGTTCCCCCTGCGCCCGGTTTGTTGCGCACCACCACCGGTTGACCTAGGCTGCGTTCCATGTCGTCTGCCAACAGGCGGATCGTGATGTCGGTGGCTCCGCCCGCTGGCCAAGGCACGATCAGGTCGATGGGTTTGCTGGGCCAGTTGCTGGCGCGCGCGCCGTGGATAGGCAGGGCCAGACTCAGGGCCGCTGCGGCGGTGTGGCGCAGCAGTTGGCGACGCCCGGTGAGAGCGGGTGAGGCGCTTGTCTTGGACATGCGTGTGGTCTCCGTGGTCAATGCTTGAGTACCAGCAAGAAGTGTTCCCGTACTGTTGGCACTGAAATTGCTGATGCTGTGTCGCCCCAACGGTTGGGGTGACAGTCCATATTGAAGGAGACGACGATGCGAGGTGTTTCAAAGCGCTGGGCGCCAGTGGTGTTGGGTGTGGTGGCTGCCGTGTGCATGCAGACCGCCAGTGCCCAGCAGGCGGGCACGGTGTATGTGTCGAGTGAAAAGGACAACAAGGTTTATGTGTTCAACGGCAAAGGCGAGCGCACAGCCGAGATCGCGGCCTGTGAACGGCCGCGCCACATGTTGTTGAGTCTGGACAAAAAAACGCTGTACGTGTGCTGTGGCAACAGCAACGAGCTGGGGCTGATCGATGTGGCCACCAACAAGCTCAAAGGCCGCATGGCCTTGGGCGACAGCCCGGAGATATTTGACTTCAAGCGCGACCAGAGCGTGATCTACGTGTCGATCGAAGAAGAAAACGTGATGGCCGCCTACGACATGAAAACCGGCAAGCGCCTGTTTTCGGTGCCGGCGGCCGGCGAGCCTGAGGGCATTTATGTGACGCCCGACGACAAAATCGCCTATGTCACCTCCGAGGTCGGCAACCTGGTGCATGTGATCGACCTCAGTACCCGCAAGGTCCTCAAAGACCTCAAGGTCGGCAAGCGCCCGCGCCGCTTCACCCCCACCGCCGACGAAAAAGAGGTGTGGGTCAGCAACGAACTCAGCAATTCGGTGAGCGTGATCGACACCACCACTCACGCGGTGAAGGACACCATCGTGTTCAAGGTCAAGGGGGTGAAAGACGGCGACGTGCAGCCGGTGGGCATGGTGCTGTCCAAGGACGGCAAAACCATGTGGGTGGCGCTGGGCCATGCGCGCCATGTGGCGCAAGTGGACGTGGCCACGCGCCAAGTCAAGCAGCTGGTGCTGGCCGGCAAACGCGCCTGGAACCTCGACCTGAGCCCAGACGGCAACACCTTGTACGTGGTCAACGGCTTGTCCGACGACATGACGGTGGTGGACGTGTCGGGCGCTGCCGCCAAGGCGATTCGCACCGTGCCCGCCGGGCGGGTGCCGCATTCGGCGTTGGTGATGCGATGAGTGCGCACCGCTGGCTCATGGTCGGTCTGGGGCTGGTGGCCGCCAGCGCACAGGCCAGCACCACGGTGGTGGGCGTGGTCTCGCTCGACGGCGACCCGCGCTACGCGCCGCGGCGGGTGGAGCGGGCCTATCCCGGCCACCCCATGAGCCGGGCCGCCGAGGGCCTGCGCCTGGGCCTGGCCGATTCGGAGTACGAGCTGCGCACCAACGGCTTGGCGGTGGACATCAAACGGGTGAGCGTGAACGATGCGGCCGACCTGCCGCGCGCGCTCCAAGAGCTCAAGGCCGCCAAGGTCGGTCATGTGGTGGCCGATCTGCCCGCGCCGCTGCTCAGTGCGCTGGTGCAGCAAGCGCCGGCTGCTTTGGGGCCGAATGTGGTCTACAACACCGCGCTCGACGACGACGCCTTGCGCGGCGCCCAGTGCGCTCGGCACTTGCTGCACACCTACCCGAGTCGCGCCATGCTCAGCGATGCGCTGGTGCAATACCTGGTGGCACAGCGCTGGACCAATGCCCTGGCGCTCAACGGCCCGGAGCCTGCCGACGCTTTGCAGAGCCAAGCTTTGGCGCGCGCGGCCAAGCGCTTTGGCTTGAAGCTGATCGAACAAAAACCGTTCAAGCTCTCAGGCGATCCGCGCGAGCGCGACCTGGGCAATGTGCGCCTGCTCACCGCCCAGCGCAACGCCGATGTGGTGGTGGTCAACGACGCGCATGGCGAGTTCGCCCGCACGGTACCGTATGCCACCAATGTGCCGCGCCCGGTGGCCGGTGCGGCCGGGCTGAGCGCCTTGGCCTGGCACACGCAGTTTGAGCGCTTTGGTGCGCCACAGCTCACCCGGCGTTTTTGGCGCCAGTCCACCCAGCCCATGGTCGGGCAGGACTGGGCCGCCTGGATCGCGGGCCGTGCCATTGCCGCTGCCTTGCTGGCGCAGCCCAAGGGCACACCGGCCGATCATCTCAAGGCCTTGCGCAGCGGGTCCATCACGCTCGATGGCTTCAAGGGCAAGCAGCTGTCTTTTCGGTCCTGGGACGGACAGTTGCGCCAGCCGGTGTGTTTGACCCATCCCCGTGGGGTGGTGACGATGGCGCCGATGGAGGGGGTCTTGCATCCGACCGAACCGATGGATACGCTGGGCATGGAAGCCAAGGAGAGCCCGTGTCAACAACGCCTGTGACCTTCAACGCCCCCAACGCAGGCCCGCACGCTCTGCGCGCCTTGCGTGCGGTGGTCGGGCGCGAGCTGCAGCGCTTTGTGCGCCAGCCCTCTCGTCTGGGTTCGGCGCTGGTGCGCCCGCTGTTGTGGCTGGTGGTGTTCACTGCGGGTTTTCACAACGTGTTTGGGGTGTCTATCGTTGAACCCTACGACACCTACATCGAATACAAGGTCTACATGCTGCCGGGCTTGCTGGGCATGGTGGCGCTGTTCAATGGCATGCAAAGCTCGCTGTCCATGGTGTACGACCGCGAAATGGGCGTGATGCGCCTGCTGCTGACCGCGCCCTTGCCGCGCGGGCTCTTGCTCGGCTTTAAGTTGTTGGGCGCGGCTGTGCTGTCGCTGGTGCAGATGGGGGTGTTTGTGGCCGTGGCCTGGCTGTTTGGCGTGACCCTGTCCTGGGCCGTGTTGCCTGGTCTGTTCTTGGCGATGGCCCTGTCGGCGCTGATGCTGGCGGCCCTCGGGCTGGTGCTGTCGGTGCATGTGCGGCAGTTGGAGAACTTCGCCGGCACCATGAATTTTGTGATCTTCCCCATGTTTTTCATCAGCTCGGCGCTGTACCCGCTGTGGAAGCTGGAAGAGTCGGGTGCCTGGTGGATCCACGCGCTGGCGCAGTGGAACCCGTTCACCCACGCGGTGGAGGCGATGCGCTTTGCCTCGGTGGGGCAATGGCACAGCGGTTCGGCGGCGGTGGTACTGGGCTGCATGGCGGTGTTTTTTGTGCTGGCTCTGTGGGGTTATGACCCCCAGCGCGGCTGGATGAAGCAAAAGGGGGCAGCGTGATGGAACACAGCACATGGTCGCGTCGGCACTGGCTGACGGCGGTGTCGGCGCTGGGGCTGGCGCGTGGCGTGCAGGCGCAAGACGACCCGACCGGTGGCGACCCGCTGGGCTCGATGCAGTGGCCCGGCATTCGCCAATCGGTAGTGGGCAAAGCGCCGGTGCGCTTGGCACCCGAGGTGCTGGTGCGCGGCCCGACCTTTGCCGACGACGCGATGAACGTGCCGGTGCTGATCGACGCGCGGGCCTTGGCCCAGGTGGGCGGCGGCATCGACCACATGCTGGTGCTGGCTGATCGCAACCCGGTGCGCGACATCCTGCGCTTTGAGCCGCTGCGCAGCTTGCCAGTGCTGGCCTTTCGCTTCAAGCTCGAGCAAGCCTCGCCGCTGCGGGTGTTTGTGCGCACCCGCGACGGCGCCTGGCACCTGGGCCAGACCTGGATACAGGCCTCAGGCGGTGGCTGCACCGTGCCGGGGGCCACCCGCGCCGACGGCTCCTGGAGCCGCACCCTCAACCAGGTGCAGGCGCGGGTGTTCAACAACGTGATCGACGGCAGCCGCCGACTGCGCCTGCGCATCATGCACCCGATGGACACCGGCTTGGTGGCGGGCATTCCGGCCTTCTACATCGAGCAACTGGAGTTGCGCGACAGCGCCGACCAGCCGCTGTGGCGCATCGCCCTGCACGAGCCGGTTTCCGAGAACCCGCTGCTCACCTTTGAGCTGCCCACCCAGTCTGGCCCGGTCTGGCGGCTCACCGGCCGCGACAACAACGGCAACCCGATAGAGAATCAGGTGCGGGCATGAGCACCGCACAACTGCCCAAAAAGTCGGTGCCCAGCTCTTTTCGCCTAGCGCTTGGGCTCAGCGCCACCGCCTTGGCGCTGGGCGTGGTGCTGGGGGATGCGCTCGCGCAACCGGTGCCTGCAGCGGGCAGCGCCGCCCATGTGCCACGGCCGGACATGACCCGCCTGCACTACGACCTGCAGCCCCGCTCGCTGGCACCCGGCGTCTGGGTGATCGAAGGCGCGGTCGACGACTTCAGCCGCGCCAACGGCTGCAACATCATCAACACCGGTTTTATTGCCACCGGCGCGGGGGTGGTGGTGGTCAACACCGGGCCGTCGCGTCTGTATGGCGAGCAGCAGCGCCGCGCCGTCGCGCAAGTCACGGCCGAGCCGGTGGTGCAGGTGCTCAATCTGAACTTGCACCCGGACTATTTTTTCGGCAATCAGGCTTGGGCGGGTGTGCCGGTGCAGGCGCTGGCTGGCAGCATCGCTGGGATGCAAGCCGAAGGCGGTGCCTACGCCGACAACCTGTACCGCCTGTGTGGCGACTGGATGAAGGGCACCGAATCGACGCCCGCCACCCAAGCGCTAGCACCCCAGCGCTGGCGCCTGGGTGGGCGCGATCTGGAGGTGCGCCGTCTCGACGGCCACACCAGCGACGACTTGGTGTTGATCGACCACAGCAGCGGCGTGCTGTTCGCTGGCGGCCTGGTGTTTGCCGACCGGGCACCGACCACGCCCCACGCCGACTTTGCCCGTTGGCAGGCCGCGCTCGACACCTTGGCCCAGTGGCACGCGCGCGGCGAGTTCCGCACGGTGGTGCCCAGCCACGGGCCGGTGCACGCGGGGGTGTACGGTATCGAGCAGACCCGGCGTTGGCTGCGCTGGGCAGA
Organism: Hydrogenophaga intermedia; assembly: GCA_945869245.1. Classification (GTDB taxonomy): domain Bacteria; phylum Pseudomonadota; class Gammaproteobacteria; order Burkholderiales; family Burkholderiaceae_C; genus Hydrogenophaga; species Hydrogenophaga intermedia_B. Next base: position 932 of record CAMBOY010000044.1, on the reverse strand, counting down.
CCAGACCATGCAGAGCCAGGCCGAACGGGGGCTCGACCTCAACGAGGCCTTGCACCAGCCCATGGACGCGGCCTTTGTGCGCTGGGCCGCCAATCCGGCCGAATGGCACCGCACCCTGACCCAGTGGTTCCCGCTGTTCGAGAAGCGTGCGCTGGCTGTGCCTGCGGGGCGCTGATCCGGGTGTCACACCCACTGCCCCATTTTTGAACAGTGTTGCGCCACGCCCGTGGCGCCACAACACACACACCGACACACCCGGGCCTTGGCGCCCGGGTTTTTTGTGTGGCACAGAAGTTGCGCCGAGTGCTGCAGCCAACACCGGAGGTGGAGGCAATCGCCCATTCCCAGACACCTGAGTACAACAGGAGACACCACGTGAAACGCAAACTACTGAGCCTGATGGTCATGATGGCCGCCGCCCAAGCCGGCGCCCAAGTCACCGACGCGATGATCGAGAACGACGCCAAGAGCACCAACGACGTGTTGATTTCGGGCTTGGGCCCTGAAGGCCAGCGCCACTCGCCCCTCAAGGACATCAACGCCAAGACCATCAACCGCTTGGTGCCGGTGTGGTCCATGTCCTTTGGTGGAGAAAAGCAGCGCGGCCAGCAAAGCCAGCCGCTGGTGCACAACGGCAAAATGTTTGTCACCGGCTCCTACTCGCGCATCTTCGCGCTCGACGTGAAAACAGGGCGCAAGCTGTGGAAGTACGAGCACCGCCTGCCTGAAGGCATCATGCCTTGTTGCGATGTGATCAACCGTGGCGCGGCCTTGTTCGACAACCTGGTGATCTTCGGCACCTTGGACGCCCAGTTGGTGGCGCTCGACCAGAACACGGGTCGTGTGGTGTGGCGCGAGAAGATCGACGACTACGCCGCCGGCTACAGCTACACCGCCGCACCGCTCATTGCCCAGGGCCTGCTGCTGACCGG
>CAMBOY010000043.1 GCA_945869245.1 Hydrogenophaga intermedia | reverse complement strand
CAACCGCGCGGAGTGGCGGTGGTGGTGGAAGCCCAGCACATGTGCATGACGACCCGGGGCGTTCACAAACCGGGATCGACCACCGTGACCCAGCGCTGGCTGGGTGAATTCCGCGACCGACCGGACCTGCGACGCGATGTCTGGCAAGGCATTGCGCAGACCACCGCCGGAGTCTTCGCATGACCGATTCAGCGCAACAGACCCAGCCGTCTGGAGCTGCTCCCTGATGCGAACCACAAAACCTGCCCAACCCGATGAGCCAGACGGGTTTCGACGAGTCGCCCGAACACCTCGCGGCCATCCGCAACGCCATCCACTGCGTAGGGCCCACTTGAGCACTTTCTACGTTTTCAATCACTGCTTCCAATCCATTTTTTTACCCCCATGAACCCCAAGCATTCGTCATCTTGCCCATTTACCCGCCGATCTTTGCTCGCCCTGGCATCGGCCGCCGCCTTGGTGCCCGCCACGCTACCCTCGCTCGCCCTCGCACAAGGTCGGCGCGCGCTCAAGGTGGTTTCGCCCTGGGAGGTGTCCAACCTCGACCCGTCCAAGTCCGGCTTTGTCTTTACCCGGCTGGAGATTGCCGAAACCCTGGTGGAAGTGGACGAGCAGGGCCTGCTGATCCCCGGCCTGGCCAGCCGCTGGACTCCCTCACCCGACGGGCTGGAGTGGCGTTTTGCGCTGCGGCCCACCGCCCGCTTTCACGACAACACCCCAGTCACCGCCGAGGCCGTGGCCGCCTGCCTGCAACGCGCGCTGGTGCAGCCGGGCGTGCTGCGCAACACTGGCGCGCAGCAGATCGTGGCGCAAGGCAGCGAGGTGGTGATCCGGCTGGCCAAGCCCTTCAGCCCGCTGCCCGCATTCCTAGCGCACAACAGCACCCTGATCCTGGCGCCGGCTGCGTTCGGGTCGGACGGCACAGTCCAGCAGCTGATTGGCTCCGGCCCCTATCAGGTGGCGGACGTCAAGCCACCGCAGTCCATGCGAGTGCGTCGCTTTGACGGCTATGACGGTCGCAAGCCGTTGATCGCAGCGGTGGACTACCTGGCCGTCTCGCGCGGAGAAACCCGCGGCATGATGGCGCTGGCGGGTCAGGCCGATCTGGTCTTCACCCACGACCCGGTGAATTTCGCTCGCCTGCGCGCCGACCGCAAACTCAAGCTGCAGCTACAAGCCCTACCGCGCACCATCTACATCAAGGTCAATGCGGGGCACCGTTTCCTGTCGGATGTGCGGGTGCGCCGTGCCCTGAGCCTAGCGCTGGACCGCAGCGGCATGGCCAATACCCTGCTGCGCACCTCCGAGGCCGCCGCCACGCAGCTGTTTCCTCCTGGCATGGCCGAATGGCATGTGCGCGGGCTGACTCCGCTCTCACACAACGCAGAGCAAGCGCGTCAGCTGCTGCGCGACGCTGGCTGGCAAGCGGGCAATGACGGAGTGCTGCGCAACAAGGCCGGCGAAGCATTCAAGCTCACGCTGCGCACCTTTTCCGACCGGCCCGAGCTGCCGCCCATGGCCACCGCGATCCAGGCACAGTTCAGGACCGTTGGCATCGACATGGCGGTGGCGGTGGGCAACTCCAGCGAAATCCCCAGCGGCCACCAAAACGGCTCGCTGGAGCTCGCCCTGCTGGCGCGCAACTACGGTCTTGTCCCCGATCCATTGGGGACCATGCTGCAGGACTTTGGGCCCAAGGGCGGCGACTGGGGCGCCATGGGCTGGCACAGCACGCAGGTCAGCCAGACCCTGACCGAGATGAGCCAGGCGGTGGACGCCAAGCGCCGCTCCGCGCTGCGTGGTTCCATCGCGACCGTGCTGCACGCCGAGCTGCCGGTCATCCCGGTGGCCTGGTACCAGCACTCGGTCTCCGCCAGCACACGACTGAGCAACGTGAGCGTGGACCCGCTGGAACGCAGCTACCGCATCAGCCGCATGGGCTGGACCGCCTGATGCAAGGTGGTCGTGTCGTCCGTCTGCTGTTGCAGGCGCTGTTTGTGCTGCTCGCCGTGGGCACGCTGTGTTTTGCCATGGCCGAGCTGTTGCCAGGCGACGCGGCCTACCGCATCGCGGCCGGCCGCTACGGCTACGACGTGGTCAACAGCGAGATCGCCGAGGCCGTGCGCGCCGAGCTGGGTCTGGACCGGCCCGCCCTGGTGCGCTGGGCCGAATGGCTGGGGCAAGTGGCCCAGGGCAACTTGGGGCGCTCCATGGTGCTGGGCGACCCGGTGCTGCACCTGGTGGCTTACCAGTTGGGCCAGACCGTCTGGCTTTCGCTGGTGGCCTGGCTGATGGCGCTCGCGCTCGGCCTCTCGCTTGGCCTGTGGACCGCGCTGCGCCCGCAGGGCTGGGCCCGGCGCGCGGTGGACAGCCTCAACACCGTGCTGCGCGCCAGCCCCGCCTTTTTGCTCGGTGTGGTGCTGACCACACTCCTCGCGGTGGAGCTGGGCTGGTTCCCCGTCGCTGGGCATGAAGACGCAAGCCATGTGTTCCTGCCCGCTCTCACACTGGCGCTGGCGCTGTGCCCGGGCTTCACCCAGGTGGTGCGCGACGCGGCACTGAAGCAGCTGCGCTCGGACGCCTTCGAGTTCGCCCAAGTCAAAGGCCTGCCACTGCGCGTGGCCCTGTGGCGCCATGCGCTGCCACACATCCTGCTGTCCACCCTGGCCTATGCGGGCGTGCAACTGGTGCTGCTGATCGAAGGCATGGTGGTGGTGGAGACCCTGTTCGCTTGGCCTGGCATTGGCCACGCGCTGGTGCACGCTGTGATTGCTCGCGACGTACCCATGATCCAAGGCACGGCCCTCACCATGGCCCTGCTCTTTGTGCTGCTCAGCGGTGCCATCGACCTGCTGCTGCACGCGCTGGACCCGCGCCTGGCCGATGCACAGGCCGCCCCGGCCAACGCCCCCACACCGGACACACCATGAGGCCGTCCCACACCATGCCCTACGCAGTGCTGCTGCTCATCTCTGCACTGGCTCTGCTCACGCCGGCGCTGGCGCCGGACCCACACACCCAAGACCTGATGGCCAGCCTGCGCGCGCCCGATGCGATGCACTGGCTGGGCACCGATCACCTGGGCCGCGACCACCTGGCCCGCCTAGGCGAAGGCCTGCGCACCTCGCTTGGTCTGGCGCTGGCTTCGGCTGTGCTGGCCGTGGTGCTGGGCTCGGCGCTGGGCCTGCTGGCGGCCGCGCGCGGCGGCTGGACCGACCGCCTGCTCTCGGCCGCCGCCGACGGCGTGGCAGCCATCCCCGGTCTGCTCTGGGTGCTGCTGATCGCGGCGATGGCGCCGGGCGAGAAATGGGCGCTCTACAGCGGTCTGGTGCTCACCGCCTGGGTGGAGTTTTTTCGGCTGCTGCGTTCGCACACCCGCTCGGCCCTGCTGGGTCAGCCGGTGCAGGCCGCGCGTCTGCTGGGTTTTGGCTTCGGCTACATCGTGCGCTGGCATGTGCTGCGCCCCATCGCCGGCGTGCTGGCGCGCCTGTGGGCCTATGCGGTGGCCAGCGCGGTGTTGGCCATCGCAGCGCTGGGATTCGTCAGTGTGGGCGTGCGCCCGCCGCAGGCCGAGCTGGGCCTGATGATGACCGAAGCCCTGCCGTATTACTACGAAGCCCCGTGGCTCCTTGCCTCACCGGTGGCGGCCTTGGTGCTGGTGATCGGTGCGCTGCAAGCCATCGTTGGACGGGCGGCAGACGACACGCCTGCAGGCGTGGTGGCATGAACATGCGCGAAGCCACACATGACACCGACACCGTGCTGCGTGTACAGGACCTGGGCATAGCCCTGCTGCCCTGCCCCGCGGCCCCCGCCGGCCGTACCCTGCTGCAAGGCTGCAGCTTTGCGCTGCGCGCTGGCGAACGGCTCACGCTGGTGGGCGAATCGGGCGCGGGCAAGTCGCTGTTGGCGCAGGCCATCATGGGCACCTTGCCAGACGTGATGCGCGCCACCGGCCGTGTTCAGCTGGTCGGGCGCGACACCGACGGCCAGCGCCACCTCACGCAGCCCCTGTGGGGCCGGCAGGTGGTGATGCTGCCGCAAGAGCCCTGGTCCGCACTCAACCCAGTGATGCGGCTGCGCACGCAGGTAGCCGAGGCCGGCCGTTTCGGCGCCGGTCACGGCTGGGCTACCGCGTTCCAGAAAGCCGACCAGCACCTGTCTGCGCTGGGCTTAGCACACGCCGGGCGGCAATGGCTGCATCAGGTGTCGGGCGGCATGGCTCAGCGCGTGGGCATCGCTTGCGCGAGCCAGAGCGACGCGCGCCTGCTGATCGCCGACGAACCCACCAAAGGTCTGGACGCTGGCGCCTGCGAACAGGTGGCCCTGCTGCTGGCCAGCGCGCAGCAGCAAGGCCAGGCCTTGCTGACCATCACCCACGACCTGGACCTCGCCCTGCGGCTCGGTGGGCGGGTGGCGGTGATGCGGCAAGGCACCATTGTGGAAACCGGTGATGTGACCACGGTGTTGAATGCACCCCGGCACACCTACACACAGAAACTGGTCTCTGCCCAGCCACGACACTGGCCCAGCCTCGTGCAGCCGCGCCAGGCGACGGATAGCGGCGTGGTGGTCGCAGCCAATCGGGTGGCGGTGCGTTTTGGTGATCGGGCGGTGCTGGAAGGTGCGAGCCTGGCGGTCGCCGCTGGAGAATCGGTGGCGGTGGTCGGCCCCAGTGGCTGCGGCAAAACCACGCTTGGCAATGTGTTGGTTGGTGCGCTGCAGCCCCATCAGGGTTCGGTGCAGCGCCGCGAGGGTGTGCCGAGCTGGCGCTTTCAGAAACTCTATCAAGACCCGGTCGCTTCGTTTGCGCCGGGCCAGACCATCCGGCGTGGCATCAATGATCTCTTGCGACTGCACCGGCTCGACGCGGGCCGCATCTGCGGCTGGCTGCAGCGCCTGCGCTTGCCCGATGGACTGCTGGACCGCCTGCCCAGCGAGGTGTCGGGCGGGGAACTGCAGCGCCTGGCGATGCTGCGCGCCATGCTGCTGCAGCCGGTGTTCGTGTTCGCCGACGAACCCACTTCCCGGCTGGACGCGCTGACCCAACGCGACACGATGGCTGCGCTGTGCGAAGCCATGGCCGAGAGTGGCTGCGCCATGCTGCTGGTCAGCCACGACCCGGACCTAGCCCGCCAGTCGACCCAAGGCCAATGGCGCTTTGTGCGAGGCCAGTTGCAGCCGGCGGACTGAAGAGAGCAGCGGCGCCCTCAGCGCGCCAGCCGCGCAAACGTCTGGCGAAACTTCGCCACCTTGGGCGCGGCCACCGCCATGCAATAGCCTTGGTAGGGGTGGCGCTCGAAGAAATCCTGGTGGTAGTCCTCGGCCGGGAAATAGTGCGCCAGCGGCAACAACTCGGTCACGATGGGCGCGCCAAACGCCTTGTCTGCAGCCAGCTCATCCATCAAGGCCTGCGCCACCGCGCGCTGGTCGTCGGTGCTGAAGTAGATGCCGCTGCGGTATTGGGTGCCCACGTCGTTGCCCTGGCGGTTCAAGGTGGTGGGGTCGTGGATCACAAAAAACACCTCCAGCAGCTCGCGGGTGCTGACCTGCTCGGGATCGTAGACCAGCTTGACCACCTCGTTGCAGCCGGTGGTGCCGGTGCACACATCGTCGTAGCTCGGCGCATGGGCCTGCCCATTGCTGTAACCGGACTCCACATCCAGCACGCCCCGCAGTTCTTTGAACACCGCCTCGGTGCACCAAAAACAGCCGCCGCCCAACACGATGGTGGAATAACTCATGGTGATCTCCTTCGGGCGCAGTATGCCCGGCGGGCATTACACCTTGCAGCTCACGGGCATGTCGGTGCCGCTCGCGTGGCCGACAGCGGGCTGCCTGGCTTTGCCATCGGCCACCGCCACGGTGTGCACACGCGCCACGCCGTTTTTGGCCGCCACCACCTCGGCCATGATGGACAGCGCGATCTCGGCCGGCGTTTTGCTGCCAATGTAGAGGCCGGCTGGACCGTGCAGCGCAGCCAGCTCGGCGTCGGCCAGGCCAAAGTGTTCGCGCAAGCGCTCGCGGCGCAGCGCGGTGTGGCGTCGCGAACCGATGGCACCCACATAAAACGCGTCGGACTGCAGGGCGTCGATCAGCGCCAGGTCGTCGAGCTTGGGGTCGTGGGTGAGCGCAACCACGGCGGTGCGCTCATCAGGCCGCAGGCGCAGGATCAGGTCGTCGGGCATCTCGCGGCTGAAGGTGACGCCGTCCAGACCGCCAGCGCTGGCGTGCTCCACGCGCGGTTCGCACACGATCACATCAAAGTTCAGCCCCAAGGCCATCTGGCACAAAAAACGGGACAAATCGCCCGCGCCGATCACGATGAGCCGATGGCGCGGGCCGAAATGGGTGACCAGGGTGTCCTCGCTCAGCTCGGGCACGCCGTCGCGCCGGCCCGGGACCAGCGTGACCTCGCCGGTGCGCAGGTTCAGCCGGCGCTCGGTGCTGTGGCGCTGTTGTGTCGCCTGCAGCAGCTCGGGCAGGAGGCTGCGCGCGCTCAGTGGCTCCAGCACCAGCTCCACCGTGCCGCCGCAGGGCAGTCCAAATCGGTGGGCCTGGTCGGCCGATACCCCATAACGCACCGTGGTGGGCCGGCCCTGGGCGCACACCGTCTGCACACCGTCGTCGCGCACCCGGCGGATCAGGTCGTCTTCGATGCAGCCACCCGAGACCGAGCCCACGGTCTCACCCCGGCTGTTGATGGCCATGAGCGAGCCCGGCGGTCGGGGCGACGAGCCCCAGGTGCGCGTCACCGTCACCAACAGCACCGGCAGGCCGGCGGCGTGCCACGCTTGGGCGCTGCGCAGCACCTGGGTGTCAAGGTCTTCCATATCGCGCGTCCTCAGGTCAGCTTAAAGGGCAGTTCGCGCAGCGGCTTGCCGGTGATGCGCGCGATCGCGTTGGCAAAGGCCGGCGCCAGTGGCGGCAAACCAGGCTCGCCCATGCCAGTGGGCGGGTCGGCGCTGGGCACGGTGTGCACATTAAAGGCGGGCATGTCGCCGATGCGCGCCACGGTGTAGTCGCCAAAGTTCTTCTGCTCGACCACACCGTCCTTGAACGTGATGGCCGCCCCCGGCAGACACATGCCAAGCCCCATCAGCGCCGCACCCTGCACCTGCGCCTCCACTGTGCGCGGGTTGACCACCATATTGCAGTGCACCCCAGCGGTCACCTGGTGCAGTTGCGGCCGACCGCCGTTGACCGAGGCTTCCACCACATAGGCCACCACCGAATCAAACGACTCGTGCACCGCCACGCCCCAGGCGCGCCCTGCGGGCAGGGTTTTTTTGCCGTAGCCGCTGCGCTCCACCGCCAGCTGCAGCGCCGAGCGGTGGCGCGGGTGGGCGTCGCCAAAGAGCTTGAGGCGGTAAGCCACCGGGTCTTGCCCGGTGTCGCGGGCGATCTGGTCGATCAGCGTTTCCATGACAAAAGCGGTGTGGGTGCTGCCCACCGCGCGCCACCACAGCACCGGCACATTGAGCTTGGGGTGGTGCACGGTCAGGCGCATCGGCAGCGGATACGGCGCGCGCATGCCTTCGACCGCCGTCACGTCCACACCGTTTTTCACCATCATCGACTCGAACGGCGAGCCGGCGGCAATGGACTGGCCCACGATCACATGGTCCCAGGCCAGCACCTGGCCTTGGCTGTCGAAACCGATGCGGGCGCGGTGCAGATGCATGGGGCGGTAGTAGCCACCTTGCAGGTCGTCCTCACGGCTCCAGACGGTCTGGATCGGCGCGCGCAGGCCAGCGGTTTGCGCCGCTTTGGCAATGGTGCAGGCCTCCACCAGATAGTCGCTGGTGGGCACCGCCCGCCGGCCAAAACCGCCACCGGCCGACTGCACCAACACCCGCACCTGCTCGGGCTTGAGACCCAGCGTGCGGGCGGCGGCCATGCCATCCAGCCCCGCCATTTGTGAGCCGACCCACAGCGTAGCGCCCTGCTCGCTCAGCTCCACCGTGCAGTTGAGCGGCTCCATCGGCGCGTGGGCCAAATAGGGGAAAACGAATTCGGCTTCGATCTTGCGGGGAGCACTGGCCAGCGGCGCCATGTCGGCGTCAAAGTGTTTGGGCCCCGGTTGGGCCGCCAGCGCGCGGTACTGCGCCAGCTGCGCCGCGCTGTCCACTTTCTCTACCGCGCTGGTGTTCCAAGCGAGCTTGAGCGCGTCGCGCGCGGTCTTGGCCGGCCAGTAGCCGGTGGCGATCACCACCACGCCCTCGGCGCCCCGGTCCAACGGCACCCGCAGCACCGCTTGGACGCCTTTGACCGCGCGGGCCGCTGCATCGTCCACCGACTGCAGCTTGGCGCCAAACACCGGGGGTCGTGCAATCAAGGCGGTCAGCTGCCCAGGGCGCCGCACGTCGATGCCAAAGCTGTGCTGGCCGCTGCTTTTGGCGGCGGCGTCGAGCCGGGTGGTGGGCCGGCCGATCAGGCGAAACTGTGTCGGGTCTTTGAGCGCGACACGCTCGGGCACTGCCTGGGCCATGGCGGCCTCGGCCAGCTCGCCATAACTGGCGCGCCGCCCACCCGCGCCCAGCACCACCCCTGGCTCGGTGCGCAGGCTGGCGGCATCCACGCCCCAGCGGGCGGCGGCGGCTTGCACCAGCATGGCGCGGGTGCGCGCGCCCAGCTCACGGTACTGGGTGAAGCTGTTTTTGATCGAGTTCGAGCCACCGGTGAGGTGGGTGCCAAACATCGGGTCGGCGTAGGCCATGTCGTTGGTGCCGAGTTGGCTGCGCACCTTGGACCAGTCGGCGTCCAGCTCTTCGGCCAGGATCATGGGCAAGGCGGTTTGCACGCCTTGGCCAAACTCGAGCCGGTTGACCGTCACGGTCACCGTGCCGTCGGCGGCGATGGCCACAAAAGCGCCCGGGCGCTGGGTGGGCTTGAGCGCGGCGGGCGCAGCGGCCGAACCCTGGGCCTGCGACAGCAGCGGGAACACGCCCAGCGCAAAACCGCTGACCGCACTCAGCTTCAAAAAGGTGCGGCGCGGCGGCTCGGTTGGCGTGGCGGCCTCACGCTCCAGCAGGTGTTGCAGGGCGCGGGGCATGTCATGCATGGTGGTGTTGAACATGGCTTGACTCCTTCAGGCCAGGGCGCGGGCGGCGTCGGCGATGGCGGCGCGAATGCGCACATAGGTGCCGCAGCGGCACACATGGCCGGCCATGGCGCTGTCGATCTGGGCCTCGGTGGGTTGTGCGCCCTTGGGGAGCGATTTCAGAAAAGCCGTGGCGCCCATGATCTGGCCGCTCTGGCAGTAGCCACATTGGGCCACGTCGTGGCGCACCCAGGCGTCGCGCACCACACGGCCCACCCGGTCGTCGCCCGCGGTGACGGCTTCGATGGTGGTGATCTGTCGCCCCGCCACGCTGGCAATCGGTGTCACACACGAGCGCACCGCCTGCCCGTCCACATGCACCGTGCAAGCGCCGCACAAAGCCGCACCACAACCGAACTTGGTGCCGGTCAGGCCCAGCGCATCGCGCAAGGCCCACAAAATGGGGGTGGAGGGGTCGACGTCCAGCGACTGGGCGCGACCGTTGACATTGAGCGTGGTCATGGGGTCTCCTGACATGGGGTGGCGCACAGCGCCGCAAAGCCTGCAGTGTGAACCCAAGTACGCCGGAGCAACAGCCCCAGCCAGTGTGGCGCCGGCCCATTGCGCCACCCCACCTCACGCCATCGCCCGCTGGTGTAGCATGCGCGCCCCGTGAATAGGCTGGTGTACAAGGGCTCAGACGACGTGGTTGGCCGGGGCGGACGCATCGGGCCACTGCCCCACCAACGCCAAAAACGCCCCCAGCGCGCCACCCGACATCCGCTCGTGGCCGGTGCGCCACAGGCAATGGGTGTCGTAAGGCGCCAGCGGCCGCTGCAGCGGCACGAATACCACACCGGGCAGGCCGGCCTGCTGCAGCGCGGCCGGCACCAAGCCCACCGCCAGGCCCTGCGCAATCACCGACACCACACTGAGCCAATGGCGCAGCTCAAAGGCCAGCGTGGGCTCAAACCCGGCATCGGCGCACGCGGCCAAAATGCGGTCGTGGTAGTCGGGTGAGACCGCGCGCATCACCAGCGCCAACCGCTCCTGGGCCAAGGCTTCCAGTGGCAGCGCTGTGTGCCGCGCCAAGGCGTGGTCGGCCGGCACACACACCATAAAGGGTTGGCTCGACACCCGGATCTGCGAAAAACCCGGCGGCACCCGCGTGGTGTGCACAAAACCCAGGTCCAGCCGGTCGTGCACCAGCTCCACCAGCTGTTCGCTGCTGGACAACTCGCGCAGGCCCAGGCGCAGGCGCGGGTGTTCGGCGGCAAAACGGCGCAGCACCTGCGGCAAGCCGCGGTACAGCACCGTGCCGGCAAACCCGATCTGCAGCCGCCCGGCCAAGCCTTCGCCCACGTCACGCGCCTGGCGCGCCGCTTGGGCGGCTTGTTGCAGCAGCGCCTGGGCCTGCGGCAGAAAAGCTTCGCCCGCCGCCGTCAGCGCCACACCCCGGCTGTTGCGCTCCAGCAGCCGGGCCCCCACCGAGGCTTCGAGCTGCTGAATGGCCAGCGACAGCGGTGGCTGGGTCATGGCCAAACGCTGGGCGGCGCGGCCAAAGTGCAGCTCCTCGGCCAGCACCACAAACGCCCGCAAATGCCGGAACTCCATGAATACACATCCTGTATTGATCCATCGATAATCAATATTAGACAGCTATTCATGGCGCGCCGACAATCGCGCCCAGATTCATTCACGGAGACCCGACCATGACCACGAGCAAGAACACCTTCAGCTGGGAAGACCCCTTCAACCTCAGCGCCCAGCTCACCGACGACGAGCGCGCGGTGCGCGACGCCGCCCACACCTATTGCCAGGAGCGCCTGGCCCCGCGCGTCATGGACGCTTTCTTGAACGAACAAACCGACCGCGCCATCTTCAACGAAATGGGCGAACTGGGCCTGCTAGGGCCCACCATTCCCGAACAGTACGGCGGCGCCGGCCTGAACTACGTGTGCTACGGCCTGGTGGCGCGTGAGGTGGAGCGTATCGACTCGGGTTACCGCAGCATGATGAGCGTGCAGTCGTCTCTGGTGATGGTGCCGATCTTTGAGTTCGGCACCGAAGCGCAAAAACAGAAATACCTGCCCAAGCTCGCCCGTGGCGAATGGGTTGGCTGTTTTGGCCTGACCGAGCCCAACCACGGCTCCGACCCCGGCAGCATGATCACCCGCGCCAAAAAGGTGCCCGGCGGCTACAGCTTGAGTGGCGCCAAGATGTGGATCACCAACAGCCCGATTGCCGACGTGTTTGTGGTCTGGGCCAAGGACGACGGCGGCCAGATCCGTGGCTTCATCCTGGAAAAAGGCTGGAAGGGCTTAAGCGCCCCCACCGTGCACGGCAAGGTGGGCCTGCGCGCCAGCGTCACCGGCGAAATCGTCATGGACGAGGTGTTCTGCCCCGAGGAGAACGCCTTCCCCGAGGTGCGTGGCTTGAAGGGGCCGTTCACCTGTCTGAACAGCGCGCGCTACGGCATCGCCTGGGGCGCGCTGGGTGCGGCCGAAGACTGCTACACCCGCGCCCGCCAGTACGTGCTGGACCGCCAGCAGTTTGGCCGACCGCTCGCCGCCAACCAGCTGATCCAGAAAAAGCTCGCCGACATGCTCACCGACATCAGCCTGGGCCTGCAGGGCTGCCTGGCACTCGGCCGCATGAAAGACGCGGGCAACGCGCCGGTGGAAGTCACCAGCATCCTCAAGCGCAACAGCTGTGGCAAAGCGCTGGACATCGCCCGCATGGCGCGCGACATGATGGGCGGCAACGGCATCAGCGCCGAATACGGCGTGGCCCGCCACTTGGTGAACCTGGAAGTGGTCAACACCTACGAAGGCACGCACGATGTGCATGCGCTGATTTTGGGCCGGGCGATCACGGGTATTGCGGCCTTCGCCAACTAAAGCATTTGGGCGCAGGGCTGTCTGCGGCTAACATCCGCTCATGGCTCTGCCCCAATCCAAACTGACATCCGCCGACTTCCTGGCCTGGGAAGCCACCCAGGACGAGCGCCACATCTTTTTTGAGGGCGAGGTGTTTGCCATGGCTGGCGGCACGGCAGAACACAACGCGGCGGCCGGCGCCGTGTACGTTACCTTCAAGCTCCATCTCAAAGGCAGCCCCTGCAAGACCTTTATTGGTGACATGCGGCTGTTTGTGGCGGCGGCAGACGCGCACTTCTACCCCGACGTGGTGGTCAGCTGCAGCCCAGCCGACACCCAAGACCCCAAACTCACCGTGCTGACCGAAGCTTGCCTGGTGGTCGAGGTGCTGTCGCAGAGCACCGCCGGTTTCGACCGGGGCAAAAAATTCGCCGCTTACCGCCAGCTGCCCACCCTGGCCGAATACGTGCTCATCGACCCCGATCAAAAGAGCGTCGAGGTGTTTCGCAAAAACGCTCAGGGCGTGTGGGAGCTGCACCCGAGCGACGTGTCCACGCCCGCTGTGGTGCTGCCCTCCATCGGCTGGAGCGGCACGGTGGTCGATCTGCTGGGCGAATAAAGCACCCCAAAAGCTGCGGGCTCGCGCCACCGTGGCGCGAAAAAGCGGGGTTTTTTTGTTAGTGTCGGGGCATGCTCTTGTCCCTGGACTTCCTCGCTTTGCCCCTCCTGGGCGCGGCCGCGCTGATTTTTATCAGCGTGCTCGCCGGTTTGTTGTCGGCGCGCGTGGGGTTTTCTTTTCTGCTGGTGTTTCTGGTGGTCGGCATGCTCGCCGGTGAAGACGGCCCGGGCGGCTTTGTGTTCAACAATTTCACCCTGAGTTTCTGGGTGGGCAACGTGGCGCTGGCGGTGATCCTGCTGGATGGCGGGCTGCGCACCGACATCCACACCTTTCGCACCGGCCTGCGCCCCGCCGCCTTGCTGGCCACGGTGGGGGTGGCGGTGTGTGCGGGCATCACCGGCGTGGCGGCCTGGTGGCTGCTGGATCTGCCCTGGCCCATGGCCTTGTTGCTGGGCGCCATCATCGGCTCCACCGACGCAGCGGCGGTGTTTTCTCTGCTCAAATCGTCGGGCGTACAGCTCAACGAACGGGTGGCCGCCACGCTGGAAATCGAGTCGGGCATGAACGACCCGATGGCGGTGTACCTGACGCTGCTGTTCATTGGCATCGCGCTGGCAGCCAGCCCAGCCGGGGCCGCGCCCGACACCAGCATTGGCACCATCGCTGTGAGCCTGCTGCAGCAGTTTGGCTGGGGCGCGGCGCTGGGCTTGGGCGCGGGTTTTGGCCTGGCGCAGATTCTGTTGCGCAGCAGCCGAGCGCTGGATGGCGGGGGCGGTATCCGCGCGCTGCTGCTGGTCTCGGGCGGTTTGGTGACCTTTGCCTTCACCACCTGGATGGGCGGCTCGGGCTTTTTGGCGGTCTACATCATGGGCGTGGTGCTGGCCAACCGGGTGCGGCGACTGGTGCGCCCGGCGCTCTCGGCCATGGACGGCTACGCCTGGTTGTCGCAGGCCGGCATGTTCGTGCTGCTGGGCCTGTTGGTCACTCCGTCCCAAATGGTGCAGACCCTGTGGCCGGCGCTGGGCGTGGCACTGGTGCTGATGCTGGTGGCCCGACCGATATCGGTGTGGCTGTGCCTCAAACCGTTGAACTTTCCGACCCAAGAAATCCAATACATCTCGTGGGTGGGGCTGCGTGGCGCGGTGCCGATTGTCTTGGCCGTGTTCCCGGTCATGGCGGGGGTACCCGGCGCCAGCATCTTTTTGAATGTGGCTTTTGTGGTGGTGATCGCCTCGCTGCTGCTGCAGGGCTCGACCATCGCGTGGGCAGCCCGGCGCTTGCGCTTGGACCTGCCCGACCAAGACGACGACCGCGCCCGCGAGGTGTTTGGCGACTTTGAGCTCGACGCCAACACCCCGCTGGAGTCGCTCTGCGCCTTCTATGGCCTGCCAGTACCCGCAGAGAGCCAGCAAAGCCTGGCCGACTGGCTGCGCAACGAGCTGCACCGCCCACCCGTCTTGGGCGACAGCGCCCAGCTGGGCCGTGCCGAGCTGAGCGTGCGCCATCTCGACGACGGGCGCATCACCCGCATCGGCATCAAACTGGACTGAGCGGCTGGTCGGACCGCCTTTACCCGCCCGACACACACAAGCCAGGCGGCTGGGGTTACATTACTAACCCATCAGTCAGTAACCATGTCCACGCCGTTCGACCCTCTGTCCATTTGCTGCCCCACCGCCCGCCGCAGCCGCCGCAAAGAAGCGCGGCCGGGAGAACTGCTGTCGGCCGCGCTCGACCTGTTTGTGGAAAAAGGCTACGCCGCCACACGGGTGGAAGAGGTGGCCGCGCGCGCCGGGGTGTCCAAGGGCACGCTGTTTTTGTACTTCCCCAGCAAGGAAGCGTTGTTTCAAGCGGTGGTGCGCGACAACATCGCCGGCCGCTTTGCCGAGTGGAACGCCGAACTCGACGACTTTCCCGGCACCAGCGCCGAACTGGTGCACCACGCCATGCGCCAGTGGTGGGAACGCATCGGCCAGACCCAGGCCGCCGGCATCACCAAAATCATGATGAGCGAAGGCCCGCTGTTTCCCGAACTGGCGGCCTTCTACCAAAACGAGGTGATCGCTCCCGGCCACGCGCTGTTGCGCCGCATCCTGCAACGCGGGCTGGACCGAGGCGAGTTCCACTTACCCAACCTAGACTGGGCGGTCTACAGCCTGATCGCCCCGATGATTTTTCTGGTCATGTGGCGCTATTCCATGGCGGCCTGCTGCCCGTCCGAACGCGCCATCGACCCCCTGCCCTTTATTGAAACCCAGGTGAACCTGCTGCTCATGGGCATGCAGGTGCGCCGCTGAACACGCCACTGGCCATGCTGACCAACAACACACGCCCCCGCCGCTCATGGATCCTCTGGCTCCTTGTGCTGCTGGTGGCCATTGCGCTGGGCCTGGGCGTGGCGCGCGCCCTGCAAAAGCGCAGCGCCAAACAGGCCAGCGCAGCCCAGGCCGCCGCCCAGCTGCAGCAGGCACCGGTGTTTGCCTTGGCCGCCAGCGATGTGCTGACCGCGCGCAGCCAGACGGTGCAGCAGGTGGTGCCGGTATCGGGCGCGCTGCGCGCGCTGCAAACGGCTGTCATCAAAGCCCGGGTAGCGGGCGAACTGCAAGGTCTCACCAAGCGCGAAGGCGACACTGTGCGCGCCGGCGAGGTGCTGGCCCGGGTCGACCCCACCGAAGGCCAGGCCCGGGTGCGCCAGGCCGAGCAACAAGCCCAGGCCGCCTTGGCCCAGGTGCAGATC
>CAMBOY010000042.1 GCA_945869245.1 Hydrogenophaga intermedia | reverse complement strand
CACGAACTGGTCAATCAGCTCGTTCGAGATCTTCGGCAGCGCGGCGCTTCTGGCGGCAATGGCCGCGTTCTTCAACTTCGTCTTGCTTGGCATAAATGGTCCTGTAGATCATGGTTATGCCTCAAACACAAAATTCAGGACAGGTTCGGCAGCGTTGGCCCAGCCTGGGTCTGGTCTCCTGCACGACTTCGTTGTCCCCGAAGTGGCATCTCCCCCTTACCCGGTCGTGGTCCTGCTGCACGGGTGTAACGGTATTGATCCCAACGTGCCCATGTGGCAAAAATTTTTGGCGACCCAAGGCTATGCCAGCGTGGTGGTGGACAGTTTCCGGCGTCGCAACATCCAGGAGATCTGCACGGACTTCCGCCGTCTTCCTATGCCCGAACGGGTCAACGACGCCTATACCGCATTGACCGAACTGACACAGCGCCCCGATGTTGACGCCCAAAGGGTGGCTGTAATGGGGTTTTCAAATGGTGCAGTAGCGACCCTTTCTGCCTTGACCTCCACCGTGGCGGCCCAGCTGCCCAAAACGCATGCCCGTTTCAGAGGGGGCATTGCTGTATATCCCGAGTGCGGCCCGTACACCTACGCCACCTTTGCCCAGCCCATTCTGGTACTCGTAGGGGAATCCGACGACTGGACACCCGCCGCTCCTTGCCTGGCGCTCAGCCAGAAGTTTGCGCAAAGGCAGCCCAAGTTCGAAACCGTGGTGTACCCAAAGGCACACCACGGTTTCGACATACCCGGGCTAGCCTACCGTTACCTAGGAAGCGTTGCCAACTTCAACAAACGGAACGGTTACGGCGCTACCGTTGAGGGCGATGAAAAAGCCCGGCTGCAGGCTACCCAAGACGCAGCTACCTTCTTGGCGCAAGTTCTCAAGGCGTCCGAGCAGTCCCCAACAACTCCACCTGGCCAGTAAGTCGGGCAAGCGGGCGGTAGTCGCGTGCGTTTATCTCCGTGAACCCGAGCAGAGCCAAATAACCATCCAATGCCAACCAGCGTTGAGACAAGGCTTTCGGCACTGTGGCACTGGTGACCACGGGTCTTCTCTGAGCTACAAGCCTTTGGCGGTGAAATCGCTGCAGCGACCCGGGAAAGCCCCGCCTTGAAGCTCTGCCACTGACCTATCCAGCCAGCCCACAAAGTGGGTGCGCATTGACGGACTTCGCTAACTTCAGGTTGGTATGGCTGGTAGGGAGCAGGTCACGTCTTCTTCACCTCCCGGGCAGGCCCGGCATTCACGCAACACCTCCATGGCCAGGCTGCGGGCTTCCTCAACGCTCATCAGTGGCCAGTGTCCAAGGGTCAATCTGAATTGCTGACCCGCCACGCTGGTGGCCACCCCGAACGTGCGGGTTCTGGCGTTCATGCGCATGCAGAAGCCAGACCGCATGCGGTCACGCAGCAGCCTGCCATCCCTGACCATAGAGTGAGACAGGAAAGATTCGGTGATCAGTACAATCGGGACCAGTTTCCCCTAGGAAAAACGAGGACAAAATTCCCGGATCCGTGGTCTTTCGCGCGTCCGGCTTTCGTGATCGCGGCCACTTGCCGGCGTGCGTTTCTCGGGCACCTCGACCACGCCCACATTGGGCTCGGCGGTGCAGAGGGGGTTGATTCCAAAGGACATTTCATGAGTCTCAAATGCGGCATCGTCGGCCTGCCCAACGTCGGCAAATCCACCTTGTTCAACGCCCTGACCAAGGCCGGCATCGCTGCCGAAAACTATCCCTTCTGCACCATTGAGCCCAACACCGGCGTGGTGGAGGTGCCCGATCCGCGCTTGGCGCAGCTCAGCGCGATCGTGCAGCCCGAGCGTGTGGTGCCCGCGATTGTCGAGTTTGTGGATATCGCTGGTTTGGTGGCGGGCGCGAGCACCGGTGAAGGCCTGGGAAACAAATTCCTGGCCCACATCCGCGAGACCGACGCCATCGTCAACGTGGTGCGCTGCTTCGAAGACCCCAATGTGATCCACGTGGCCAACAAGGTCGACCCGATCGCTGACATCGAGGTCATCCAGACCGAGCTGTGTTTGGCCGATCTGGCCGCTGTGGAAAAAGCCATTCACCGGGTGAACAAAATCGCGCGTTCCGGTGACAAAGATGCCGCCAAGCAGTTGGCGATTCTGGAAAAGTGCCAAGCCGCCCTCAACGACACCAAGCCGGTGCGCACCATCGACTTTAGCAAGGAAGAGCGCGCTGAACTCAAGCAGTTCTTCTTCATCACCGCCAAGCCCGCCATGTATGTGGCCAACGTGTCCGAAGACGGCTTTGAGAACAATCCCTTGCTCGATCGGCTGACCGCCTTTGCCCATGCGCAAAACGCCCCGGTGGTGGCCATTTGCGCCAAGATCGAAGCCGAGTTGTCCGAAATGGACGACGCCGATCGCCTGGAGTTTCTGAAAGAAATCGGTCAGGACGAGCCCGGCCTGAACCGCCTGATCCGCTCGGCCTACAAGCTGCTGGGGCTGCAAACCTATTTCACGGCGGGCGTGAAGGAAGTGCGCGCCTGGACCGTCAAGGTCGGTGCCACCGGCCCACAAGCCGCCGGCGAAATCCACACCGACTTTGAAAAAGGCTACATCCGCGCCCAAACCATCGCGTTTGACGACTTCATCGCCTTTAAGGGCGAGCAAGGCGCCAAAGACGCGGGCAAGATGCGCGCCGAAGGTAAGGAATACGTCGTCAAAGACGGCGACGTGATGAACTTTCTGTTTAACGTGTGACGCAGACACTGGCGCCCGGTCACCACACCGCGCGCAAGTCGGTGGTGCAGCCCTGCGCTTTGCCCGACAATTCGGCCATGGCACGCCCGTTGGCTGGAGGCTGTTTGCGTGTGGCTTGGTGAATCATTGAAACAACGTTGGAGCGCCGCTTTGGAAGCGGCGGTCACCGGTGAGGGCCGGCCGGTGTTTTTCCTCCAAGCCTGTTTGGCGCTCATGGCGTTGAACGCGGCGGCGTTCCACTTGTTTCCCGTGGCCTCACACGACACGCGCATCAATTTGCTGGTGTGTGCTGGCTTGGTGGCGCTCATCTGGCCGGCTGCGCGCCCGGCCTGGTTTGTACCGGTGCTGTACCTGTCGCTGTCGTTTGGTGCTGCGCTGGTGGTGTTCATTGTGTCGCGCACCGGGGGCATCCATTCGCCGGTGTTGCTGTGGCTATGCCTGTTGCCCTTGCTGGCCTTGCTGATGGGGCGTTTGCGCCATGGATTTGTGTGGTTGCTGCTGGCGCAGGTGCTGCTGCTGCTGATGTGGTGGCTGACCGCCGAGGGCTATGTTTCTGCACACGTGCCACAAAGCCGCGCCGATTTGTGGGTGGTGTCGGGCAGCACCTTGCTGTGTGTGCTGACGCCGTTTGTGGTGATCATGCTGTACGACCACCTGCACCGCAGACGCATGGCCGATTTGCGAGCGGGCAACCAGGCGCTGCGCAGCACCTATGCCGAGTTGGCCCAGGCCCAGGCGCACAAGGACGATTTTGTGGCCGCTGTGGGTCACGAACTGCGCACCCCCATGAGCGCCATTTTGGGGCTCAACGCCTTGTTGCGCGAGCAGTTGGCTCACGCCCCCGATCAGTTGCAAGCGGTGGACCATATTCGCCGCTCCACCCAGCAGTTGCTGGCGGTGGTCAACAACATTTTGGATTTCTCCCAGCTGCAAGCGGGCCAACTGCGCTTGCACGCGGATTGGGCCGATGTGCGCGTCACCGTGCACGAGGTGATGGAAGAGCACCGGGGACGCGCGGTGCTCAAGCACCTGGACGTGCAGCTGGGCATTGCCCAGGACGTGCCGCAGCAGATGCACACCGACCACCTGCGCTTCAAGCAGGTGCTGGCGAATTTGCTCGACAACGCGGTGCGCTACGCGCCCGAGGGCGGCTGGGTGCGGGTGCTGGTGGCGGTGCGCGAGGCGGGCTTGTGGGTCGAGGTGTCTGACAACGGCCCGGGCATCGACGCGCAGCTGCAGCCGCATCTTTTTTCGGTCTTCACCGTCGACAAAGACCGCAATCGGCGCAACAACCAGGGCACCGGGCTGGGGCTGTCGATCTGTCAGCAGCTGGTTGGCCTGGCGGGTGGCCAGATTGGTCTGCGTTCCACCAAAGGCGTGGGGGCTTGTTTTTGGTTCGTGTGGCCCAGTACCGCGCCGCATGCCTTGGCGGCGACCACGCCACCGCCGAGCCAGCCGCTGGAGAGTCTGCATGTGTTGGTGGTGGACGACGATGCGATCAATCGCATGGTCACGGCCTTACAAATTCGCCAAGCGCTGCCGCAATGTGAGGTGACCACGGTGGCCGATGCGCGGCAAGCCCAGCAGCATTTGCGCACTCGGGTGTGCCAGGTGGTGGTGCTCGATTTGTACATGGCCGGCATGTGTGGCATCGAACTCACCGAGTGGATCCGCGAGCAGCCTGGCGCGCTGCAGCGCATCACGGTGATTGGGCTGACCGCCAGCTCCTATCCACAGGATTGGGAGCGTTGCCGCCAAGTGGGCATGAACGGGGTGTTGACCAAGCCACTGGATGCCACCCGCATCGTGCAGTTGTTGACCCGCTCAGCGTCGGTTGACGCTGGAGGAGCCACATGACGCCCGACGCACTGGACCGCCTGCGAAACCGTCTGGAGGCGGTGTTGCCCGCCGCCTACCGCCTGGGTGCCATGCCCTGGGTGTTTGTGGTGGGTGTCTTGCTGGTGGTGTTTTTCCTGGTGCTGTCGGTGTTCGAATACCGCATCCATGGTGACCACGCGTCGGTGTTGTTTGCGGTGTCGTTGGCCTTGCTGATGGTCGGGGTGCAGCGCGGGCTGTCGTTTGAGCACGCTTTGCACTGGGGCATGGCCGCTGCGCTGGCGGCGCAATGGGTGGCCGCGATCAGCTCTGGCGGGACGTACTCGGCCCGTCTGGCTTGGTTGATGTTGATACCGCTGACGCCATTTTTCTTCTATGGTTTGCGCAGCGGTCTGTTTTGGCTTGTTGCCGTGCTGCTGAGTTGGCTGGCCATCGGTGTGGCGACCGAACTGGCTTGGATCGACACCTCGCGGGTGGGGGGCGTCGCCCATCTGGATACCAGTTGGGGCAGCTACGCTTTGCTGGCTGCCTTCTCGTTTGTCATTCCCGTGGCTTACCACCGCATGAACGAACGCGCGCTGGCCGAGCAACAGGAGCGCCGGGCCGAGTTGGAGCGCCAGCGCGCCGAACTCGACCGCACCCAGGCGATACGCGACCAGTTCATCGCCAGCGTGAGCCACGAGTTGCGCACCCCCATGAACGCCATCCTGGGTCTCAATGAGTGGTTGATTTCGCAGGTGCAGCCGCAGTCGCCGGCCATGGGCGTGTTGCACCACACCCGCCAGTCGGCCGATCACCTGATGACGGTGATCAACGACGTGCTCGATTACTCGCGTTTGCAATCGGGCACGTTGCCGCTGCATCCGGAAGTGTTCAATCTGCACACCTGTGTGCGCAGTGCCTTTGACATGTTGGCCCTCAAGGCGCAGGACCAGGGTCTGAGCTACCGCTGTGACATCGGGCCCGATGTGCCGGTGTGGGTGGAGCTTGATCGCCATCGGCTGGTGCAGGTGTTGGTCAATCTGTTGGGCAATGCGATCAAGTTCACCCCGCAGGGCGAGGTGGTGCTGCAGCTCAGCGCCGAGGGCCAGCGGGTGCGTATGGAGGTGCGCGACACCGGTATTGGCATCGCCGAGCACCACCAAGCGCTGTTGTTTCGCCGCTTCTCGCAGGCCGACGGCAGCATCCAGCAGCGCTATGGCGGCAACGGCCTGGGCCTGGCGATTTCGCGGCGGCTGATGGAATTGATGGGGGCTGAGCTGGACTTTCGCAGCACGCTGGGCCAAGGGTCGAGTTTCTTTTTTGTACTCGACTTGCCGGCGCAGCCCGCACCCCCCGAGGTGCCGGATACCGCCGCCGCACCGCTGCGCACAGCCCAGCGGGCCTGGTGTTTTTTGGTGGTGGACGACCATCCGGTCAACCGCTTGTTGGTGCAACGGGTGCTGGCCTCGAACTGGCCCCAGGCTCAGGTGCTGGAAGCCACCGATGGGCTAGAAGCCCTGGCCACGGTGCAGGCCACGCCGGTCGATGCGGTGCTCATGGACATGCGCATGCCAGTGATGGACGGCATCGATGCCACCCAAGCCATTCGGCGGCTGGCTGGGCCCGAGGCGCGCAGCATCATTGTTGGGCTCACCGCCAATGTGAACCAAGACGATCTGGTGCGTTTTCAGGCCGCTGGCCTCGATGGTCTGATGCTCAAACCCTTCGACTGGCGTCGGCTGTGCGCTGAGCTGGAAGCGCTGTTGCTGCAGCGCGAGCGCGACGCCACATAATCGGCGCATGACAGAGCCCCCAGCCCCGTTCTCATCCAGTCCCGACGCGGTGCGCCTCGCCAAACGTGTGGCCGCCGACTTGGCCTGCTCGCGGGCCGAGGCCGAGCGCCTGATCGTCTCGGGTGTGGTGCAAGTCGACGGCGCGGTGGTGGACCAGCCGCAAGCGCGTGTGCTGGCCGGCCAATCCGTGCGCGTGGGCGACGCGCCCGCGCTGGCCAGCGGCGATCCCCTGTCGGTGTTGTGGTTCAAGCCGGCCGGTGTGGCGCTGCCCGCTGCCCGCGCGCCCGGTTTGGCTTGGCTGCGTGCTGCGCTGCCGCAAGCGTGTGTAGCGCCCGCGCAAGCTGCGCGGTCGGCGCCGGTGTTTCACGCGCTGGGTCCGCGCTGGGAGCTGCTGGCGCCAGTCCACCCCGCCGACAGCGGCTTGGTGTTGCTGTCGCAACACCCCACGCTGTTGCGCCATGTGGCCGAGCGGGCAGCGGTGCTGGAAGAGGAGTGGCTGCTCGACATCGCCGTGGCGCTCGATGCCACCCACAAAGCCCAGGCGATCCACTCCTTGCAAGAACCGCTCAGCCACGATGGTCGGTCGCTGGCGGTGGCGCGCGCCAGTTGGCAGAGCGACACCCGGATTCGCCTGGCGATCAAAGGCGGGGTGGCTGGGCAAGCGGCCTTTTTGGCGCAGCGCGCTGGCTTGACGGTGGCGGCGCTGCGGCGCCAGCGTCTGGGGCGGCTGTCGCTCAGCGGCTTGCAGTCGGGGCAATGGCGCACCTTGCTGCCGACCGAGCGGATGTGAGTCGGCGCCTCAGCGCAGCAGGCTCACCGCCACGTCGGCGGGAAACGCCCAGAGCAAAGCGGTGGTCATCACCAGGTAGCGCAACAGCTTGCCCACCGCCATGTAGGCCACACAGGGCCAAAACGGAAATTTCAGCCAGCCGGCCACCGCACACAGCGGGTCTCCCACCACCGGCAGCCACGACAGCAGGCAGGCCTTGGGGCCAAAACGCTCCAGCCAGCGCAGCGCATGCACTTCGGTGGGGCTGTGCCGCATCCGGTCCACCGCTGCGTGGGCACCGCGCCCGATGGCCCAACTCACCGCGCCGCCCAGGGTGTTGCCCGCCGTGGCCACGGCCACCGCGGGCCAGAACAGCTCCGGGTTGAGCTTGATCAGACCGAACAGCACAGGCTCCGACCCCATGGGCAGCAGCGTGGCGGACACAAAAGCCACCACAAACAAGGTGCTCAGCCCCACTTCGGGCAAAGCCAGAATCTGCAAGATATTCAGAAACCAATCGGGCATGGCAAGTTGTAAGGTGCTGAAAAAACAGGCAGGTACAATGGGTGGTAGCGCCAGAGTGGGTTAGAACTCTTTGCTGGCCGCTCTTTTGTCTATTCTCCCACCCCCGCTTTTTGCCTTATTCACCATGCAGATCGGCCCGTACGTTTTGCCGAACGCTTTGTTCGTGGCTCCCATGGCGGGGGTGACCGACCGGCCGTTTCGCAAGCTCTGCAAACGCCTAGGCGCGGGGTATGCGGTGAGTGAAATGGTGACCAGTCGCCCCGATCTGCAGGACAGTCTGAAAACCTCGCGCCGCGCCGATCACCAGGGCGAGCCTGCCCCTATCGCGGTGCAAATCGCCGGCACCGACGCCCCCATGATGGCCGATGCCGCGCGCCACAATATCGACCGGGGTGCCCAAATCATCGACATCAATATGGGCTGCCCGGCCAAAAAAGTCTGCACCAAATGGGCCGGCTCGGCCTTGATGCAGGACGAAGCGCTGGCGCTGCACATCATCGAGGCGGTGGTGGCCGCCTGCGCCCCCCATGGCGTGCCGGTGACCCTGAAAATGCGCACCGGTTGGTGTGCCAGCGCCAAAAACGCCCCTGCACTGGCCCGCGCTGCCGAATCGGCCGGCATTCAGATGCTCACCGTGCACGGCCGCACCCGCGACCAAGGCTACAAAGGGTTTGCAGAACACCACACCGTGGCCGCCATCAAGGCCGAGCTGCGCATTCCCGTGGTGGCCAATGGCGACATCAGCAGCCCCCAGGCCGCTGCGGCGGTGTTGCGTCAAACCGGGGCCGACGCCCTGATGATTGGCCGCGCCGCCCAAGGGCGTCCCTGGATTTTTCGCGAAATTGCCCATTACCTGACCACCGGACAGGAGCTCGCGCCGCCCAGCTTCGCCGAGGTCAAGGCCTGGATGTTGGAGCACCTGCAGGAGCACTACGGCCTGTATGGCGAGCACACCGGTGTGCGCAGCGCGCGCAAGCACCTGGGCTGGTATGTGCAGTCGCTGTCGCTGCCAGCCGACGAACGCCAGCGCTTTCGCGCCCACATCAACACCCTCACCAACCCCGACGACCAGCTGAAGAGCGTGAGCGACTGCTTTGACGCCTGGTCGGCCGGCTTGCCCGCGCCTGTGATGGCCGAGGTGGATTGGAGACTTGCCGCATGAGCCAAACATCCGCCCTGCACGAGCTGGTGCGCGAGAACCTGCACACCTATTTCCGCGACCTCGACGGCACCGAGCCGGCCAATCTGCACGACATGCTGGTCAAGGCGGTGGAGCGCCCCTTGCTGGAGGTGGTGATGGCGCAAGCCCAGAACAACCAGTCGCGTGCGGCCCAGTGGTTGGGCCTGAACCGCAACACCTTGCGCAAGAAGCTGCTGGAGCACGGCTTGCTGGAATAAGCCCACCCCTGCGGCGCTGCGCGCCACCCCCTCAAGGGGGCAACACCGGCGGACCGGCGGAGCCGGATCCGCGGTGTTCTGGATCTGTTGCCTTGGCGCTCGGCCTTGCTCGCGCGTCGGATACTTGTTTGATGTTTTTTTTGAGAGATGACTATGCGCGCTTTGATTTCTGTGTCGGACAAAACCGGTGTCGTTGAATTCGCCCAGGCCTTGCACGCCTTGGGCGCGACGCTGTTGTCCACCGGCGGCACCGCCAAGCTGCTGGCCGAGCAGGGTTTGCCCGTGACCGAGGTGGCCGAGGTGACCGGATTCCCCGAAATGCTCGACGGTCGGGTCAAGACCCTGCACCCCAAGGTGCACGGCGGCCTGCTGGCGCGCCGCGATCTGCCCGAGCACATGGCTGCGCTCCAGGCGCACGGCATCGCCACCATCGACCTGTTGGTGGTCAACCTCTACCCCTTTGAAGCCACCGTGGCCAAGCCCGGTTGCACGCTGGCCGACGCGATTGAGAACATCGACATCGGTGGCCCGGCCATGGTGCGCAGCGCGGCCAAAAACTGGAAAGACGTGGGCGTGGTCACCGACGCCAGCCAATACGCGGATGTGATTGCCGAGTTGAAGGCCAGCGGCAAACTCAGCGACAAACTGCGTTTTGCTTTGTCCGTGGCTGCGTTCAACCGCATCAGCCAATACGACGGCGCGATCAGCAACTACCTGTCCAGCGTGAACTTTGAAGCCGAGAAGCTGAGCGAAGCCTATGTGCCCAAGCGTGCCCAGTTCAGCGGCCAATTCAACGAGCAATACGTGAAGGTGCAAGACCTGCGCTACGGCGAAAACAGCCACCAGCAAGCCGCTTGGTACCGCGACCTCGCGCCCGCAGCCGGCTCGCTGGCCACCGGCGTGCAGCTGCAAGGCAAAGAACTCAGCTACAACAACATCGCCGACGCCGACGCGGCGTGGGAGTGTGTGAAGAGTTTCGATGCCACCGCCTGCGTGATCATCAAACACGCCAACCCCTGTGGCGTGGCCGTGGGCGCCAGCGCACTCGAGGCCTACAGCAAGGCCTTCCAGACCGACCCCACCAGCGCCTTTGGCGGCATCATCGCCTTCAACCGCCCTGTGGACAAAGCTGCGGCCGAGGCCGTGAGCAAGCAGTTTGTGGAAGTGCTCATGGCCCCCGACTTCAGCGCCGAAGCGCTCGACGTGTTCAAGAGCAAAGTCAATGTGCGCTTGATGAAAATCGACTTGCCCGCGAACTACGACGACGTGCGCAATGCTTTGGAAACCAAACGCGTGGGCTCGGGCCTGCTGCTGCAAAGCGCCGACAACCACGAGCTGGCTTTGACGGACCTCAAGATCGTCACCGTCAAACAACCCACTGCCGAAGAACTGCACGACCTGCTGTTTGCCTGGAAAGTGGCCAAGTTCGTCAAATCCAACGCCATTGTGTTCTGCAAAAACGGCATGACCATGGGCGTGGGCGCCGGCCAAATGAGCCGCCTGGATTCCGCCCGCATCGCCAGCATCAAGGCCGAAGCGGCCAAGCTCAGCCTGCAAAACACCGTGGTCGCCAGCGACGCCTTCTTCCCCTTCCGCGATGGCTTGGACGTGGTGGTCGACGCGGGTGCCACCTGCGTGGCCCAGCCCGGCGGATCGATGCGCGACCAAGAAGTGATTGACGCAGCGAACGAGCGCGGTGTGGCCATGGTCTTCACCGGTGTGCGGCACTTCCGCCATTGATGGATCCATCCATGCATTTTTCTGACCTGGGCCTGGCCCCTGCGCTGCTGCGCGCCGTGAGCGACATGGGTGTGGCCAAGCCCACGCCCATCCAGGTGCAGGCCATTCCTGTGGTGCTGCAAGGGCGCGATGTCTGGGCGGCTGCGCCCACCGGCTCGGGCAAAACACTGGCTTTCGCGTTGCCTTTGGTACAGCAGCGCGCTGCACGCCAAGGGGCGGTGGGTTACCGGCGACCGGTGCGCACGCTGGTGTTGGTGCCCACCCGCGAACTTGCGGTACAGGCAGGCGAGGTGATTACCCGGTTGGCTTATCCGTTGAACCTTCGGGTGGCTGTGGTGCACGGCGGCGTGTCCATCAATCCCCAGATGATGGCGCTGCGCGGCGGCGCCGACATGGTGGTGGCCACGCCGGGGCGTCTGCTGGACTTGGTGGATCACAACGCGGTCAAGCTCGGCGATGTGCAGCACCTGGTGCTGGACGAAGCCGACCGTTTGCTGGACGCCGGCTTTGCCGAAGAATGGCAACGGGTGCTGGCGCTGGTGCCGGCCCAGCGGCAGACCTTGTTGTTTTCGGCCACCTTTGCGCCCGAGGTGCAGGCTTTGGCCGAGGCGGTGATGAACAACCCGGTGCGCCTGAGTGTGCGGTCGGACTCGCCAGGCGCGCTGCAAGCCATGTCAGAGCCGGCTGGTCCACCCGAGGCGGCCCCCGATATTGGCCAGCGCGCGATTGCAGTCGACACCCGGCAGCGCGCGGCGGTGCTGCGCCATTTGCTCAAAGAACACGCCTGGCCCCAGGCACTGGTGTTTGTGGCCACCCGTTATGCCTGCGAGCACATGGTGGGCAAGCTGCAGCGGGGCGGGGTGCGTGCCGCTGCGCTGCATGGCGAACTCACCCAAGGCGGGCGCCAGCAGGTGCTGGCCGCCTTCAAAGCGGGGCAAGTGGATGTGTTGGTGGCCACCGATTTGGCATCGCGGGGCATTGATGTGCTGCGTTTGCCGGTGGTGATCAATGTGGATGTGGCTCGCTCAGCCACCGACCATGTGCACCGCATTGGCCGCACGGGCCGCGCCGGTGCGTCTGGCGAAGCCATCACCTTGGTGTCGGCTGATAACCGCCTGCATTGGCAGCAGTTGTGCGAACGCTTGTCGCTCGACGTGCCGTTGGAGCTGTTGCCCGGTTTTGAATCCACCGACCCGGTGCCCGAGCCTCCAGCACGGGTGGCGGCCGATGGTGGTGGCATCAAAGGCAAACGCCCCAGCAAAAAAGACAAATTGCGGGCAGCACAAGCCCGCGGCGCCGGCCCTGCTGCCGGCTGAGGCTTATTCTGCGTCTGGCCAGTCTTGGTCATCGGGCGAACGGCGCGCTGCCCGTTCGCTGCCCGGCGGTGGAGGGGTGCGTTGGCCGGCACGTGCCAACACTTCCACATACACCGACGGGGCGCCGCTGGCAGCCACTGCGTCCACGGCGGCAATGACTTCGCTCACACGCACTTCGGCAGCGGTCTCGGCGCTGGCGCCCACTTTGCAATCAAACAACCACACATTGGCACCGGGTGGCAGGTCGCGGCTGCGTTCACGTGTGAAATAGCGGCGGATGTCGTGTTTGACGCCGTCCAGCACCCGGGCGGGCTGTTTGTTGTCGGCAGACAGGGGAAAGTTTTTGCGCATGGAGGTCCTCGAAGGGGATTGATCGCAGCCCAACAAGGACCGAAAGCAGGAGAAATCAAAAAGTCCCTGCACCGGATGCGACACCGGGCAGGGACAGACGGGTGAGATCAGCGTGAGCCGAGTTGCTTGAACACATCGCGCGCGGCAGCCACGGTGGCGGCGATGTCCGCTTCTGTGTGGGCCGCGCTGACAAAACCCGCTTCGTACAGCGCGGGCGCAATGTACACCCCGCGCTCGAGCAAGCCGTGGAACAAGGTGTTGAACCGGGCGTTGTCGGTGGTCATGACGGTGGCGTAGTTTTGGGGCAGCTCGTTCATGAGGAAAAAGCCGAACATGCCGCCTTGGCAATCCACGCTGAAGGGCACGCCTTCGGCGTCTGCGGCGGCCTTGAGGCCATCCACCAGCGCACGGGTGTTGCCCGAGAGCGTTTCGAAGAAGCCGGGTTTTTGGATTTCGCGCAGCGTGGCCAAACCGCAGGCCGTAGCCACGGGGTTGCCGCTCAAGGTGCCGGCTTGGTACACCCCACCCAAGGGGGCGAGTTGCTCCATGACGGCGCGTTGGGCACCACAAGCGGCCAGCGGCATGCCGCCACCAATGACCGTGCCCCTGACGGTCATGTCGGGCTCAAAGCCGGGGATGAGCGAGGCGTAGTGGCCTTGGGCGCTGCCCAAACCCACACGGAAGCCGGTCATCACTTCGTCGAAAGCGAACAGCGCGCCGTGCTGTGTGCACAGTTCGCGTATGCGTTTGACAAAGGGCACGCTGGCGCGCACGAAGTTCATGTTGCCCGCGATCGGCTCGATCATCACGCAAGCCACCTCAGTACCGTGCTCGGCAAAGGCGGCTTCGATCTGCTCGACGTTGTTGTATTCCAAGACCAAGGTGTGTTGCACGACCTCGGGCGGCACACCGGCGCTCGTGGGGTTGCCAAACGTGGCCAAGCCCGAACCGGCCTTGACCAAGAGCGCGTCGGCGTGGCCGTGGTAACAGCCTTCGAACTTGATGATTTTTTTGCGGCCGGTGGCGCCGCGTGCCAAGCGGATGGCGCTCATGCCGGCTTCGGTGCCGGAGCTGACCAAACGCACCATCTCGATGCTGGGCACGAGCTTGATGATTTCTTCGGCCAGTTCCACTTCGCGCTCGGTGGGCGCGCCAAAGCTGAAGCCGTCCAGCGCGGCTTTTTGTACCGCTTCCAACACGGCGGGGTGGCCGTGGCCCAAGATCATCGGGCCCCAAGAGCCGATGAAGTCGATGTATTGTTTGTCGTTGGCGTCCCAGAAGTAGGCGCCTTGGGCGCGCTTGACAAAACGCGGGGTGCCGCCGACGGCTTTGAAGGCACGCACGGGGGAGTTCACGCCACCAGGGATGACTTGTTTGGCGCGTGTAAAGAGTTGGTCGTTGCGGTCGGTCATGGTCTATCGGTGTTAGAGAAATCGGGAGCGCGTGGCGCACCGCCTCAGTGGCGGGTGGTGTCCAGCGGGAAATCGGGCGTATCGAGAGCCTGCTCGGTGTCGGCGTCTCCCTCTTCGTCGCTGTCGTCGTGGGCCCAGAACAAGCGGTCGGGCACCGCGTGCCCCATGCCCGGTTGGAATCCGGCGTCGAGGCATTGGTCTAAGTAGGTCAAGGCCTCAGCACAGGCGGCTTGCAAGTCGCTGCCGCCGGCAATCAAGGCGCACAAAGCGGCCGACAAGGTTTCGCCCGCACCATTGAAGGTGGCTTCAAAGCGCTCGTAATGGGCCGTGGCCAACACGGTTTCCGGGCTGGCCAGATGGCTTTCGAGCTGCTGCTCGGGCGCATTAAAGCCGGTCACCAGGGTGTAGGCCACACCGTGGCGTGCGGCGGCGCGGGCCACTTCGCGTGCGCCGGGGGGCTTGTCGCCTTCCCAATCGGGCAGCAGCCATCGGCACAAGGTGCTGTGGTTGCCCACCAGGATGGTGGTTTGTGGCAGCAACAATTCGGCGCAGGCGTCCAAATAGTTTTCAATCTCGACCTCGTCCCACCAAGACAGGTCGGGCATATAGGTGAGCAGCGGCACCTCGGGGTAATCGGAGGCGATGGCCGCAATGGCGCTGAGATTCTCCGGGCTGCCCACAAAGCCGACCTTAAACGCCTGCACCGCCACGTCCTCCAGCACACAACGGGCTTGTTCATTGACCGTGTCTTCGTCCAGCGCCACATAGTCGCGCACCTCGGTGGTGTCGCGCACATACACCCCACACACCACCGGCAACACATGCACCGACGCACTGGCCATGGCGGTCAGGTCGGCGGCCAGCCCGGCGCCACCGCTGGGGTCGTTGCTGTTGAATGCCATCACACAGGGCAGGCTGCCGGGCGCGTCTGGGCTGTTGTCGGCGGGGGGCTGGTCGGTCATGTGAGGGCTGGTGCGGTGTTCCGTAGGGATATGGGTTTATACCGGGAAAACCACATCCCCCGTATGGGGGGAAAAGGCGCAACGGATGGATACAATGGTTTTATCTTGTGAACACCGATTCTTCTTTGCACCATGAGCGAACCCAAAACTTGGATGTGTCTGATTTGTGGCTGGATCTATGACGAGGCCGCCGGTGCCCCCGATGAGGGCATTGCGCCGGGCACCCCGTGGGACCAGGTGCCGATCAACTGGACCTGTCCGGAATGCGGTGCGCGCAAAGAAGACTTTGAGATGGTTCAGATCTGAACTCCTTGGCTGGTCGCGCGGGCTTGCGGTTTGGCGGCTCGGCATTTTTTCTATTGAAATGAGCTGCCATGCCCAAAGTCCTCGTGGTCGATGACAGCAACACCATTCGCCGCAGCGCTGAGATTTTTCTGCGCCAGGGCGGCTTCGAGGTGTTGTTGGCCGAAGATGGCTTTGATGCCTTGTCCAAAATCCACGACCACCAGCCCGATTTGGTGTTCTGCGACATCCT
>CAMBOY010000041.1 GCA_945869245.1 Hydrogenophaga intermedia | reverse complement strand
AGTCGTAGGACGTGGGGTCCAGACCCATCGCCGCCTTCAGCATCGGCCTTGTGTGGTCGCGCACGTACATCGTGGCGTACACCGCCAACAGGAAGAAGCGGATCCACAGCAGGTTGCCGCCTTTGAGCAGATGCGGCTGGGTGCGCATGATCAGCGCAAAGCTCTCGCCATGCCGGAATTCGTCGTTGCACCAACGCTCGAACCAGCGGAAGATGGGGTGAAAGCGCTTCTCGGGATGGCGTTCGAGCTGGCGGAAGATGGTGATGTAGCGCGCGTAGCCAATCTTCTCGCTGAGGTAGGTGGCGTAGAAGATGTATTTGGGTTTGAAGTAGGTGTAGGCCTTGGTGCGCTTGAGGTCGCCCAGGTCCAGTCCCAGACCGAAGTCGCGCAGGCTCTGGTTGATGAAGCCGGCGTGACGCGACTCGTCGCGCGCCATGTAGCGCATGAGGGCCTTGATGTCGGGATTGGTGACGTTCTTTTGGATTTCGTTGTACAGGATGCAGCCGCTGAACTCGCTGGTCACGCTGCTGATTAGAAAGTCGATGAACTCCTCGCGCAGCTCGGGCGACACTTTCGAAAACACCTGCGCCACTTCTTCGGCGAACTCCGGCGTGCGCTGGAAGTGGTCGTGGTTGTTGTCGCCTTCGTACTCGGCCATCATGGCGTCCCATTCGGCGCGCAAGGGCGAGACGTCGATGGCGTCCATGGCCTTGAAGTCGGTGGTGTAGAAGCGCGGGCTCAGCAGCGATTCGGACTTGGCTTTGCGCGCGGCATCGTCCGAGCTGTGGATGCCCTCAGCGGAGGGTGCGTGGCCTGCGGTGGCGGTGGCGGTGTGGGCAGCTTGCATGATGATGTGTCCTTCAAGTTCAGGGCTTGGCGGGATGGGAGACGGCGTTGGGCGCATCCGCCGGACCGGCGGTGAGCAAGGGTGCAAAGGCGCCGGCGTTGGTCGGCCCGAAAGATTCCAGATCCACCCGCTGCTGGGTCACCGGATCGAACAGGGTGAGCCCGCCATCGGTGCGGGCGATCAACTGAAAGGGTTGCTCCGAGCCCAGGCCACGCACCTTGCGCTCCCGCGCGAGTGCGCGCAAGGTGCCACGCAGAAAGCCTTGCTCGCCCTGGAACGAGCGCACCAGCTCGCCGGTGCGGCCATCGATGACGGCAATGCCACCGTCGGGCTGGTCCACAAAGCGCAGAGCACGCTCCATGGTGCCGGGCTGCGGTTTCTGGTCGGGGCCATTGCCAGTGAGGCGCACCAGACCAACACTGATCAAAGAAAAGGCGATGACACCGCCTGCGCACAACAACACCCAGCGCGGGAAGCTGTCGGGCGCCAGCGCTTGGCCGGTTGAGGACGGGTGGGCCTGTGTAGCGTGAGCGGCGTTGTGCATGGTTCGGTGTGCTCAGTGGGTGTTCAGGTGGGGCTGACTTGCCAACGCTGGCCAGACGCACCGGATGCCGATTCCGGGGTGGTCGCAACGCCGGTGGCGGGTGCGTCGGCGGCCACCGCCGCGCCCGTGCTGGCGAACCAGGCTTGCGACAACAGCGCTGCCACATGTGCGGCGTTTGGCACTGCGCGCAGCATCGGCTCAGGGCGGGCCAGCACCCAGGGGCGTACATGCGGCCACAGGTGCAGCCAGGCGATGTGATCCTCGCCGCCCATGGCAATGAGGATGTCGCCACAACCGTCTTTGTGCTGGCGCAAGCTGGCCGACTTCACCAGTCGCAGCGGCAGGTTGAAGGTCAGCGTGAGGGCGATGCCGATCCGCATAACGATGCGTTTGTCGGTGAGTGTGTAGACCGCTGTGCGCGCTGTGGCCCAGGCCAAGCCGGTGAGCGCGGCGAAGCCCATCACCGACAGAAAGCCCAGCAGCGCGATCGACTTCAGGCCATCGACGAACGAGCCGCCATCACCCATGGTGCTGGAGACGTTCCAGGCCAGCATCAGCGCGAAGTACACCGCCACCTTGCGCAGGTGAAAGATGCGCAGCGCCACCGCACGGAAGTCGGGTGAGCCCTGCCAGAGGATTTTTTCGTTGGCCGGCAACAGTTCGGGCAGGCCGTACTGCGGTTCAAACTCGTGTTCGTGGCCGTGGCTTTCGATCGGCATGGTGTGCTCTTTGGTGAGGTGGTGGACGGGGTGTCAGGCGACGCGCGTCAAGACGTTTTTCCGGCGCTCAGATCCAGGGGTCGCCCCGGCTGGGCTCGGCGTACAAAGTGCCAGCGCCAAAGTAGGCACTGATGCGCTCCTCTTCCAGGAAGGTCACCTGGTCCGGGTTCTTCAGACCCGGCACATCGGCGAACTGGTGGGAGAGGAGTGACAACACCTGAACGCTGGCGCTGCTGATCCGGGTGAACGGGATCGGCACCAGCACCCGGCGCGGTCCACTCGCGGTGGGTGTTTCCACCTCCAGGAAGCGGAACATCATCTCGGCTTGGTCGAGCCAGACGTCCACCACCTTGCCGGCACTCTTGAAGTCGCCAGCCATCACATCGAGGCCGCGCGGGTCGGTGTCGTTGCTGCTGATGCTGTAGGCCTGGGCTACCCGCAGCGGAACGATCTTGGGTCCACCGGCGTGCATCATGTCGGGCACGTCGGCGCGGTTGGACCAGGCGCCTGCGCCCACGCCAGCCAGCAGCGGGTTGCCGGTCGGCTCAATCGGCGAACCCGGCGAGGCGAAGGTCCCGGCGGCGGCATAGTCGGGTTCACCGCGTTGGAGGTCGGGCACGACCACATCGCCATGCTCGGTCTTAAAGGTCTTGGGCGGTGGCACAGGCCAGCCCTTGACCTCCAGGCTGAGCCCGTCGGTTTGCATCGGGTAGCCCTCTCGGTGGCCTTCTCGAACGAGGTAGTAAATCAAGCCGGCAAAAAACAACCAGAACACGTACAAAATGATCTGTGCCAGGTCGACATATCCGGTAATGGCGCCGAATTCCATGGGGAACGCTCCTTTCTTGGGGTGCAGGTCGGGGAAACAGTTGGGTGTTGAGAAAGACTTAACTCGGGAATTCGGCTAGGCCGAACTTGCGAGGGGGATGCAGGGGTTGTGAACGGCGACTCACCAGCGGACCAATGGCCACCAAAGTGAGGAACAACAGCAACAGCTCAAGGTGGTACACAAAGCTGTAGCCGGTGACCGGATTGGCCAGGGCCGGGCCCAGAGCGCCCTGGCTCGCCAAGGTCGAGACGAGGTCGCGCAGGCCACCGCCGAAGAATGTGGACAAGCCGGCACCTGCGGCCTGCACAGCGCCCCAGGCGCCCAGCGCCATGCCGATGTAGCGTCCCTCTTCCATTCGCATGGCAGCCGACAAAGTGCCCACCGCGAACAGCCCGCCGCCGAAGCCGATGCCCCAAGCGCCTG
Organism: Hydrogenophaga intermedia; assembly: GCA_945869245.1. Lineage (GTDB taxonomy): Bacteria > Pseudomonadota > Gammaproteobacteria > Burkholderiales > Burkholderiaceae_C > Hydrogenophaga > Hydrogenophaga intermedia_B. The sequence goes on along the minus strand of CAMBOY010000041.1, from coordinate 12,033 downwards.
AGCGGAACAACCAGGCGGCATCGAGCGGCGCTGCAAAAATCACCGCTGAAAAAGCGGGCAAACCGGCCAAGGCGCCATACGCCGCCAGGCGCATCGGGTCGACGCCGCGCGCCAGCTGACGGCCTGCCAGCACAAAGCCCACGAGTGCGCCGCCGGACATCAGGGCCGTCAGGGCGCTGGTGGCCCCCACGCTCAGGTGCAGAATCTCGCCGCCATAGGGCTCAAGAATGATGTCCTGCATCTGGAACGCCATCGTGCCCAGCCCGGTGGCCCACAGGAAACGGCGCGCCCGCTGATGGGTGATGAACTGACGCCACGCGGCCAGGAATGGCACCGGTGGCGCCTGCTTCTTCATGGCCGCGGCCCGTACGGGGTCGCGTGGCTCCTGCTTCCACAGCGCGACGCAGTTGAGCGCCAGCACGACCAGCGCAAAGCCCTGCACGGTCTGGACCAGGCGCTGCGGCGAAAACTCGGCCAGCAGGAAGCTGAAGACCAGGCTGCCGCCCACCGCGCCAAGCAACAGCATGATGTACATCAGCGCCACCACGCGCGGGCGGGTCTCTTCGCTGGCTTGGTCGGTGGCCAAAGCCAGGCCAGCGGTCTGCGAGGTCTGAAGCCCGGCGCCCACCATCAGGAAGGAAACCGCAGCAGCAAGCGGACCGAACCAATCGGGCACCGCCACGGCATTGCCGCCCGACATCACCAGCAAGGCAAAGGGCATCACGGCCAAGCCAAAGAATTGCACCAGCGTGCCGCCCCACATGAACGGCACGCGCCGCCAGCCAAAGGCCGAGCGGTGGGTATCGGACTGGTAGCCAGTGACCGCGCGAAACGGCGCCACCAGCATCGGCAGCGCAACCATCAGAGACACCAACCAGGCGGCGACGCCCAGCTCCACAATCATCACGCGGTTCAGGGTGCCCACCATCAGCGCGGTGGTCATGCCCATCGTCACTTTGAACAACGACAGGCGCAGCAGGCGCGACATCGGCAAACCGGCGCTGGCCACGTCGGCAAACGGCAGCCACTCGGCGGGCAGGGACCGCGCCACCTTGCCAATGAGTTTGGCCGTCATGTCCGCCTCCACTCCAAGGCCTGGCTCTTGTAGAAGCCACCCGTGACCAGCTCAAACCGACCAGGGGTCCAGCCTTCCAAAGCTGGGTCTTGGGCCATCAAGCTGTGCAGCACCTGTGGCGACACCGGTTCGATGGCCGGCGAGCGATCCCCTTTGGGGAACAGGCGACCGATGCCCAGCATCAGCATCGTGGCTGGCGTGCGCGGCGCGGCGGTGAAGACCATCGAGTGACGGGTGCGTACGGCCAAGCGCGACAGCGCGGACACGATGTCGGTGTCCCGGTAATGGATCAGCGAGTCCATCGCCACCACATGGTCAAACGCCCCGAGGCTGGGGTCGAGCATGTCGCCACTGCGGAAGTCGATCGATCCCCAGCCGGGCGAGCTGACCAGCGACTCGGGCAGGCGCTCGCGGGCCAGATCGACCAAGGTGGGCGACAGGTCGATCGCCACCACATGGGCGCCGCGCCGGGCGGCTTCCACCGCCAGCGCGCCAGTGCCGCATCCGGCGTCCAGGATGCGCTGACCCTGCAGGTCCTGCGGCAACCAGGACAACAAGGTGTTGCGCATGCGGTCGCGCCCGGCCCGCACGGTAGCGCGAACCCGACCGACGGGCGCGGTGGATGTCAACCGGGCCCAGGCCTCGGCCGCGGTGCGGTCGAAGTACGTTTCAAGCTCGCCTCGGCGGGTGATGTAGGTGCGGGTGGTCATGGCTTCAGCTGGGGTTGGTATGGATCGCGTCTCGCTCTCAGTCGAAGCCCAGCAGATCGAAGATGTCGCGGTCCTTCATGGGCACAGCCGCCAGCGGCTCGACACCCAGCCAAAGCGACGCGGCCAGCCGCATGTATTCCTTCTTCACCGCTTCCAGCTCGGGCGAGGTCTCCATCTCGAACAGCGTGCTTTTTTTCAGGCGGCTGCGGCGAATCACGTCGAGGTCGGGGAAGTGCGCGGCGAGCTTCAGGCCAATTTGTTGGTTGTATTTGTCGATCTGATCGGTGGCCGCGCTGCGGTTGGCGATCACGCCACCCAGGCGCACGTTGTAGTTCTTGGCCTTGGCGCCGATGGCCTGCACGATGCGGTTCATCGCGAAGATCGAATCAAAGTCGTTGGCGGTGACAATGAGCGCGCGGTCCGCGTGCTGCAAGGGCGCAGCAAAACCGCCGCAGACCACATCGCCCAGCACGTCGAAGATCACCACATCGGTATCTTCCAGCAGGTGGTGTTCTTTCAGCAGCTTCACCGTCTGGCCCACCACATAACCGCCGCAGCCGGTGCCGGCCGGCGGGCCACCGGCCTCCACACACATCACGCCGTTGTAGCCGGGGAACACAAAGTCATCGGGGCGCAATTCTTCGGCGTGAAAGTCCACCGTTTCCAGCACATCGATCACGGTGGGCAGCATCTTCTTGGTGAGCGTGAAGGTGCTGTCGTGTTTCGGGTCACAACCGATCTGCAAGACGCGCTTGCCCAGGTGCGAAAACGCCGCCGACAGGTTGGAGCTGGTGGTGCTTTTGCCAATGCCGCCTTTGCCGTAGATCGCAAACACTTTCGCGTTGCCGATCTTGAGCGACGGGTCGAGCTGCACCTGCACGCTGCCCTCGCCGTCTTTGCGGGGCGTCAGGCCAGCGGCGCGGCGCAAGTCGGTCAGGGGAACGCTGGTTTCGGTGATCATGCGGGGGCTCCTTCGTACACGCCTTCGAGCCGGTCTTCCAGCTCTTCGCTGGCTTCGCGCAGCGCCTTCAGAACCGAAGGGTCGGGTTGCCAGAAATGGCGGTCGGACGCTTCCAGCAAACGGCTGGCCAAGCGTGCCGACGCGGTGGGGTTGAGTTCGGCCAGGCGCTTGCGCATGGCGGGGTCGAGCATGAAAGCCTGGGTCAGCTGCTCGTACACCCAGGGCTGCACCTGGCCGGTGGTGGCGGACCAGCCCATGGTGTTGGTCAGGTGCACCTCGATCTGGCGCACGCCTTCAAAGCCGTGCTTGAGCATGCCCTCGGTCCATTTGGGGTTGAGCATGCGGGTGCGGGTTTCGATGGCGACCTGCTCGTTGAGGGTGCGCACCGTGCCGCCTCCGAAGCTGTCGCGGGTCTGGTCGCCGATGTAGACCGGCGCCACAGCGGCGTCGGCGCCATCGCGCTGCGACTTGGCGCGCTGGATGGCCCGGCTGACCCCGCCCAGGGTGTCGAAATAGGTGTCCACCGTGGTCACGCCCAGCTCGACCGAGTCGAGGTTTTGGTAAGCCAGTTGCACGTCGGCCAGCACACTGCGCAGCAACTGGCTTTGCTGCACCGCTTGGCCAGCGCGGCCATAGGCAAAGCCTTTGCGGCGGCTATAGGTTTCGGCCAGCTCGTCGGGGTTGTCCCAGCGGCTGTTGTCGATCAGGCTGTTGACGTTGGCGCCGTACGCGCCCTCGGCGTTGCCAAACACCCGCAGTGCGGCGGTTTCCAGGTCGCCGCCGTGCGCCGCCTGATAGGCCAAGGCGTGGCGGCGAATGGCGTTGTGTTCCAGCGGCTCGTCGGCGCTGGCGGCCAGATAGGCGGCCTCAGCCAAGAGGCGAATCTGCAGCGGCAACAGGTCGCGAAAGATGCCCGAGAGCGAGATCACCACATCCACCCGTGGCCGACCCAGCTCGGCCAGACTCAAGAGTTCGGCACCGGCGAGTCGCCCATAGCTGTCAAAGCGCGGACGCGCGCCCATCAGCGCCAGCGCCTGGCCAATCGGACCACCTTCGCTCTTGAGGTTGTCGGTGCCCCACAGCACCATGGCAATGGTGTCGGGAAAGGGGTTGCCATCGGCCATGTGGCGCGCAATCAGGCGCTCGGCTTGGCGCGCGCCGTCTTTCACCGCGTAAGCGCTCGGAATACGGAAGGGATCGAAGCCGTGCACATTGCGTCCGGTGGGCAAAATGGCGGGGGTGCGCAGCAAATCGCCACCCGGCGCTGGGCGCAGGAAACGGCCATCGAGCGCACGCAAAATGCCTTGCATTTCATGGTCTTCGCACAAGAGCCGATCGGTCTTGGCGAGTTCGCGCAGCAGCCCCAGAATGCGCGCGTCGGCCGCGCCGTTGGGCGGTGCCGCCGACGGGGCGCGTTCGTGCAACAGGGCCAACGCCGCCTCGGGGGTAGAGCCCGCCACCATGGCTTCCATCGCGGGCCGCAGCACCTGCTCGCCAGCGGCCTCGCCGTGTGTGGCTTCGGCACAGGCCAGCAGCAGCTCCACCCGTTCGCGCTCGGAGGGGCGCTGCCCCACCACATGCAGCCCGCACGGAATCAGGGTGTATTCGAGTTCGAGCACCGCTTCGGTCAGGCGCTGCACCTGCGTCTCGGCGGCTGAGCCCCAGGGCACATCGCCTTCACACAGATCAAGTTCGGCCGCCAAGGCTTGGGCCATGGTCGCCACTTCGTTGCGCTCAACCTGTGCCTCGGGCTCCAAACTGCGAAAGCGCTCCAACACATCCTTGAGTTCGTTCAGGCCTTTGTACAGGCCAGCCTGCGCCACCGGTGGCGTGAGGTAGCTGATCAGCGTGGCGGCGGCCCGGCGCTTGGCAATGGTGCCTTCGGACGGGTTGTTCGACGCATACAGATACATATTGGGCAGATCGCCAATCAGGCGGTCGGGCCAGCAGGTGGCGGTCAATCCGTTTTGTTTGCCGGGCATAAATTCCAGCGCGCCGTGGGTGCCGAAATGCAGCGCGGCGTGGGCCCCAAAGTCCTCGCGCACCCAGCGGTAAAAGGCCGAGAACGCGTGGGTCGGTGCAAAGCCCTGCTCAAACAACAAGCGCATGGGGTCGCCCTCGTAACCCATGCCGGGCTGGATGCCCACAAACACATTGCCAAAGCGCTCGCCCATGATAAAGATGCGCTGCCCGTCGCTGAGCAACTGGCCGGGGGCTGGGCCCCAAGCGGCTTCGATGTCCTTGAGGTGGCGCTCGCGCCGCACATGGTCGTCCACCGGCACCAGGGCGTGCACATTGGCCGGGGCACCGTATTGGGCCGCGTTGCCGGTGATCAGGCGTTCGCGCAGCGCGTCCACGCTGGCGGGCAGGTCCACCGTGTAGCCCTGGCGCTGCATGGCGGCCAAGGTGTTGTAGAGCGACTCGAACACCGCCAAGTGCGCAGCCGTGCCGGTGTTGCCGGCGTTGGGCGGGAAATTGAAAATCACCGCCGCCACCTTGCGCTGGGCGCGCTCGCTGCGGCGCAGCGCGATCAGCTTGCTCACCCGCGCGGCCAGCGCGTCGGCGCGCTCGCTGCAGGTTTGCATGTCGTGCGCGTCTTCCAGGTTGTCAAAGCTGCAGGCCTTGGAACAACCGCTGCAGCTGCTGCGCTGACCGCCACCGCGTCCCCCATAGACCATGGAGCCGGTGGCGCCATCCAGTTCGGGAATCGCCACCATCATGGTGGACTCGACCGGCAGCAGGCCGCGCTTGGACGCGCCCCAGTGGTCCAGGGTCTGGAATTCGACCGGTGTGACCGCCAGATACGGCACATCGAGTGTGGCGAGGATGTTTTCGGCCGCGTGGGCGTCGTTGTAGGCCGGCCCACCAATGAGCGAGAAGCCGGTCAGCGAGACCAGCGCGTCGATGGCGGGCTGGCCGTCCTTGAAGAAATAGCTCTCGATCGCGGGCCGGTTGTCCAGCCCAGTGGCGTAGGCGGGGATCACTTTCATGCCGCGCGCTTCGAGCGCGGTGATGACACCGTCGTAGTGACCGGTGTTGCCGGCCAGCACATACGAGCGCATCACCAGCACACCGACCGTGCCGTTCTTGCCGCTGGTGGCCACACGCGGCAGATCGGCTTGCATGGCCGACATGCGCTGCGCCATGCGCGGGTGGTAGACGCCGACTTCTGGGTATTCCAGCGGCACGCCGGGCTTGAGCGTGCCGCGCAGATGGCGGTGGGCGCCATCGGCGTAGCGGTCCACCAAAAACTGCACCAGGTTGAACATGTTCTGCTCGGACCCGGCCAGCCAGTACTGCATGGTCAGGAAATACGCGCGCACGTCCTGCGCGGTGCCGGGGATGAAGCGCAGGATCTTGGGCAGGCGGCGCAGCATGCGCATCTGCCGCGCGCCGGCGGTGGTCTTGTCCTCGGCCGAGGTGCCGGGGTCGGCGCTGCTCTTGCCGCGCAGTTTTTTCAAAAAAGCCAGCGGGCCACTGGTGGGCGCGCTCATGTCGAACTTGCCCATGCGGGTGAGCTTGGTCACCTCGGCGGCCGACATCAGGCACACCATGGCGTCGCACTGCGCGCGCCGCGCCTGCAGGGCCGGCAAGACCGGCAAAAAATGGTCTTCCATGAACAGCATGCTCACCAGCACGATGTCACCGCGCGCGATGTCGTCGGTGCAGCGCTTGAGCGCGGCGGCGTCGTCGCGCCAGCCAGCGGCCGCGTGCACCACCAGCGATAAGCCGGGCACCGCCTTGGCCAAACGGCGGTTGGCGCGCTCGGCGGCGCTGGCCAAGTGGCTGTCCATGGTGACCAGCACCACGCGCAGGCCAGGGGACAGCGGCTGCCTGTCAGCGGCTGAAGTGGGCTTTGGCGTCATACAGGGTCTCCAGGGTGATCACGGGCAGGCCTTTGTCCCTGGCATAGGTTTCGGTGTTGCGACGGGCCTTGCCGCGAACAAAAAACGGAATCTTGCGCAGCTCTTTTTCGGCCTCCGGGCCCCACGTGGCGACCACCTGCGCCGAACTGTCGGCGGCAGCGGCGATGGCGGCGTCGGCCTGCGCCGCTGCGCCCACGGGCGCGATGGCCTGGGGCAGCGCAGCGGGCGCGGCAGCGGCGGCAGCGGGCAGGCGCGCCGCATGGCCACCCAAATGCGAGGGTGCGGCGTCGGCGTGGAACTCGGCGTCGCCGCGAAACATGCCGATCAGGTGTTCTTCGAGCCCCATCATCAGGGGGTGCACCCAGGTGTCGAACAGCACATTGGCGCCTTCAAAACCCATCTGCGGCGAGTAGCGGGCGGGAAAGTCCTGCACGTGCACCGGAGCAGAGATCACCGCACACGGAATGCCCAGCCGCTTGGCGATGTGGCGCTCCATCTGCGAGCCCAGCACCAGCTCGGGCTGCAGCTCGGCGATGCGCGCTTCCACCTCCAGGTAGTCGTCGCTGATCAGCGCGTCCACGCCGTAGATCGCGGCGGCTTCGCGCACCTCGCGGGCAAATTCGCGGCTGTAGGTGCCCAGGCCGACCACGGTGAAGCCCATTTCGTCCTGCGCGATGCGGGCCGCGGCCACGACGTGGGTGGCGTCGCCGAACACGAACACGCGCTTGGACGTGAGGTAGGTCGAATCGACCGAGCGCGCGTACCAGGGTGCGCGGGCGTTGGCGTTGTTGAGCACGGGCGCGGGGTCAATGCCTGCGAGCGCGGCCACTTCCAGGATGAAGTCGCGCGTGGCGCCGCTGCCGATCGGCACCACCTTGGTCGAGGGCTGGCCGAAGGTGCGCTTGAGCCAGCCGGCCGCGACCGAGGCGATCTCGGGGTACAGCACCACGTTGAAATCGGCGTCGCCGATGCGCGCCAGGTCGGCCGGCGTTGCGCCCAGCGGCGCGGTGACGTGGATCTCAATGCCCATCTCGGTGAGCAGACCGGTGATCTCGCGCAAGTCGTCGCGGTGGCGAAAGCCCAGCGCGGCCGGGCCGAGGATGTTGCAGCGGGCGCGCTGGCCTTCGGCGCGCGGCGCACGGCGCACGGTGGTATCGGCCAGCTGGCGCACCATCTGGTAGAAGGTTTCGGCCGCGCCCCAGTTTTCCTTGCGCTGGTAGGACGGCAGCTCGAGTGCCACGACCGGCACCGGCAGGTCCAGCGCTTTGCACAGGCCGCCCGGGTCGTCTTGGATCAGCTCGGCGGTGCAGGACGCGCCGACCATCATGGCCTGCGGCGCGAAGCGCTCAAACGCTTCGCGTGCGGCATTCTTGAACAGCTCGGCGGTGTCGCCACCCAGGTCGCGCGCCTGGAAGGTGGTGTAGGTCACCGGCGGGCGCTTGGCGTCGCGCTCGATCATGGTGAACAGCAAATCGGCGTAGGTGTCGCCCTGCGGCGCGTGCAGCACGTAGTGCACACCTTTCATGGCGGTGGCGATGCGCATCGCGCCCACGTGCGGCGGGCCTTCGTAGGTCCAGAGCGTCAGTTGCATGGCTGGGCCTCCGGCTGGGGGCTACCTGCAGCAACCGCTGCGGTGCGGGTGGGTGGTGTCGCCAGCCGCGCACGGCGCACCAGCGGGCGGGCGAACAGTTCGGCCAGGTCGGCCGCCTGCTCAAAGCCCTGGATGGGGGTGAACACCAGTTCGATGGCCCACTTGGTGGTCAGCCCTTCGGCTTCCAGCGGGTTTGCCAGCCCCAGGCCGCAGACCACGATGTCAGGCCGCGCGGCGCGGCAGCGGTCCAGCTGCTTGTCCACGTCCTGCCCTTCGCTCAAGAACGTGCCCTCCGGCAACAGCGCCAGCTCTTCGGCCATGTGGCTGCGGTGCAGATACGGTGTGCCGACTTCGGTGAGCGCCATGCCCAGTTCGCGCGACAGAAAGCGGGCCAGCGGAATTTCGAGCTGCGAGTCGGGGAAGAAAAAGATGCTTTTCCCCGCCAGTTGCGTGCGCTGGCGCGCCAAGGCAGCGGCGGCGCGTTCGCGCGCGGGGGCGGTGACCCGCTCAAACAGCGCCGCGTCCACGCCAAAGCTGGCGGCGGCGGCTTGCAGCCACGCGGTGGTGCCTTCCACCCCGAGCGGAAACGGTGCCGCCAGGCGCTGCGCGCCACGCGCCTGCAAAGCGTGGGCGGTGTCGGCCAAAAAAGGCTGTGCCAGCAGGAAACGGGTGTTCGCGCCCACTGGCGGCAAATCGCCGGCTTGGCGTGGCGGGAAAAAACGCACCGGGCCCATGCCCAGTTGTTTGAACAGGCGGGCGAACTGGTCTTCGACCACATCGGCCAGGGTGCCGACCACCATCAGCTCGGGCGGTGCGCTGGCCTCGGACGCCGGCAAACTGGGCACCAGCGACGCCAGACACGCGTCTTCGCCCTGGGTGAAGGTGGTCTCGATGCCGCTGCCCGAGTAATTGAGCACCCGCACGCCGGGGTTGAAACGGCCCGAGAGGCGCTGGGCCGCGCGCGACAGGTCCAGCTTGATGACTTCCGACGGGCAGGAACCCACCAGGAACAGCAGCTTGATCTCCGGCCGGCGTTCAATCAGCCGGGTGACCACACGGTCCAGTTCCTCGTTGCAGTCGGCCAGGCCTGCGAGGTCGCGTTCGTCGATGATGGCGGTGGCAAACCGCGGTTCGGCAAAGATCATCACACCCGCCGCGCTCTGAATCAGGTGGGCGCAGGTGCGCGAACCGACCACCAGGAAAAACGCGTCCTGGATCTTGCGGTGCAGCCAAATAATGCCGGTCAGGCCACAAAACACCTCGCGCTGGCCGCGTTCTTTGAGCACCGGGGCGTCGGCACAACCACGGCCGGCCGCCTGAATGGGAATCACCGCGTTCATGCGCCCACTCCCACCAGCGCATCGCTGGCCTGCTGCAGCCGCGCCATGCGCAGCTTGTAGAGAAATTGCCCGGCGTTGACCACATACGTGGCGTAGGCGATCAGCGCCAGCCACATCAGGCCGTGTGCATCGAGCCAGCCATTGAACAAGGCCAGCAAATAGGCGGTGTGCAGCGCCAACACCGCCATGCTGAACACGTCTTCCCAATAAAAGGCCGGGGCAAACAAGTAGCGGCCAAACACCACTTTTTCCCAGATGCATCCGGTCACCATGATCGCGTAGAGGGTGAGCGTCTTGATCACCACCGACACCGTGGCCGCCTGCTCGCCCGCGCCGGTGAACAAAAAGCGCAGCACCAGCGCCAAACTGACCAGAAACACCAGAAACTGCACCGGCGCCAGCACACCCTGCACCAGCGTCCACACCGTCGAGTCGCGCCGCTGGCGCTCCTGCGGGGTGTAGAGGGGGCGGCCACTGGTGGGCTGCCGGGGGGTCTGGTTCAACATCTGGCGGGTCTCCTTGCGCTCTGGGACCCAATTTAGGGCTTCGCGCCCGATGTGTCAACTTAAATTGACGTATATTTTTATTGACAGTTGGTGGATTGGCGCTAAAGTTCGATCCATAGTGCTGGACAATGTGCCGTCAGTCGACTACTGTCGTCCACTAATCGACTGCGTAGTGGGTGCCGGTTCCTCATAGGCTCCCAACAGGCGCTGGCCCCGCAAGTAGGCAAGTAGTTCGAATGGCGTCAGAAAACACAGGCCCAGCGCCGTGGCTCCTGCGTGAATCGGCAAGCGCTTCGGCGCAAGGAGACACGGATGGGATCGAGTTCAATTCACCGGGCTGCCGACACCGCCGACCACCGCAACACGCGACAGGTCGAAGGCACCCCCTTGCACGCCAGCGAGCCGATGCAGCGCGATTTGGCGATCGAAGACCTGCTTGGCAATGAGGCGGCGTGGCCGGTCAAAGACCACGATGTGCGCGCGGTGCTGCTGGCCAAAGCGGTCGAATACGAAATCATTCCGCGCCTGATGCTGGCGCACCGGGTGCCCGACGAATGTGCGGCCCACCCCTTGATGGCCCACCAACGCATCACCCCCGAGGACGTGGCGCTGTTTGCCGAATTGGTGCTGCACCAAGACGACGGCGCGGTGCGCGACTGTGTGCTGACCCTGCGCGATCGGGGTGTGCCAGTCGAGGCGATTTTTCTGGACCTGCTGTCGCCGGTGGCGCGCCACCTCGGCGAGATGTGGGAACGCGACTTGTGCAACTTCACCGAAGTCACCGTGGGTCTGGGGCGGCTGCAAAAAGTGCTGCGCGACAACAGCAGCGCGTTTCGCCAGGCACCCGACGCGAGCGCGGGCTTGCGCATCTTGCTCATGCCCTGCCCCGGAGAGCAACACACCTTTGGTCTGTCGCTGGTGGGAGAACTGTTTCACCGCGCCGGATGGGACGTGGTCGCTTGTTTCTTGGCCACCGACAGTGCAGCGACCATGGTGCAACACGAGTGGTTCGATGTGGTGGGTTTTTCGCTCGGCAGCGAAACCGGCATTGAGCGGCTGCAAGAAGTGGTGGCGCGGGTGCGCAGCACCAGCCAGAACCCCGGTATCTCTATAATTGTTGGAGGCCCGATATTCTCATTGCACCCAGAATATGGAGATCGCATTGGCGCTTGCGCCGTTGTCACCAACGGTCAGCAAGCGCCTGACCAAGCCCAAGCCCTCGTCCACCGTCGCCGTTCCCTAGCATGAAGCGCCCGATCAGTCTGCAAGCCTGCACTGCACGCGCCCATCCATCATAAGAAAGCACACATGACCGAGGGTATTCGAACGTTGGCGAAAGGGCAGCTGCTCCACCCCGCTGACTACCTAGACGACATGGGCGGCAACGCCTTGGCCGAGCTGCTGACCGCATCGGCCGATGTGGTGTTGATTCTTGGCGATGATGGCGTGATCCAAGACATGGCCATCGGCAACAACGAAATGCTCGAGGTCGGCTGCCGCAGCTGGCTGGGCAAACCGTGGTCCCACACCGTCACGGTCGAGAGCCAAACAAAAATTGCCACCCTGCTCAAAACCCAAGGCGCACTGACCGCCGACGGTGTGCGCTGGCGCCAGGTCAATCAGGTCGTGGGCGACGGGGTGGATTTGCCCATTGCCTACTCGGTCGCACCCATTCGACACGGCGGCGAGAGCCGCAGCATCGCTTTTGGTCGCGACCTGCGGTCGCAAGTGGCCCTGCAGCAACGCCTGGTCACAGCGCAACAAACCATGGAGCGCGACTATTGGCGCCTGCGCCAGATCGAGACGCGGTATCGGCTGTTGTTTCAGTCGGCGTCCGAGCCAGTGCTCATTTTTGACAACGACATCGACAAGCTCGAAGAGGCGAATCCCGCGGCCTACGCTTTGCTGGGCGAAGGCATTCGGCAGCCGGGCTGGTCGCTGGCCAGCAGCTTGGCACCCCACAGCGTGGCGGCGGTGCGCGCCA
>CAMBOY010000040.1 GCA_945869245.1 Hydrogenophaga intermedia | reverse complement strand
GGGGACAGCTGGCTGCTGCTGGCGCTGGCCGTCACCGGCTTTGGCGGGCAGTTGGCGATCACCGAAGCCTTTCGCCATGGCCAGGCCTCGGCGGTGGCACCCTTCGAATACAGCGCGCTGGCTTGGGGGCTGGGCCTGGACTGGCTGATCTGGCAGAGCCTGCCCGGGCCGAGCGTGTGGATGGGCGCGCTGGTGGTGATCGCCTCGGGCTTGTTCATGCTGCGGCACGAAAGCCGCGTGGCCCACGTCGAGGTGGAGGCGGGCAAGGACCACCCCTGAGGGCGGGTCCGAGCGTTCAGCGAGCCGATCCCGTCATGCGCAGCGCTTCGTCCACGTACAGGTACACCTCTTCCGGAATCACCGGGTGGCGCTGGGTGGCCTTGGTGCGGTACTGCCCGGTGCGCAGCACCACCAGTTGCTGAGAAGGCACCACAATCACGTACTGCCCCAGGTGGCCTTGCAGAAAATAAAACGGCACCGGCGCATCGGGGTCCATCCACAGACCCAGGCCGTAATGGCGCACCAGTCCGTTGGGCGCGGTGATGCGTTGCACAAAGTCGGCCGGTAGCAGCGCCTGACCGTTCCACTGGCCCTGCTGCAGCAAGAGCTGGCCGATGCGCAGCATGTCGCGCGCGCGGCTGTGGACACAGCAATAGGCCATTTCCATACCGCCCTGCTCGCGCGGGCGGTCTAGGCTCCAACTGGCGCCGTGCAGGCCCAGCGGCTGCCACAGGCGCTGGCTCAGATAGCTGCTGAGCGTGGCCTGCGCGTCGCGTTCGCGCAGCGCGCGCTGCAGCGCCACCGCCAGCACCTGGGTCGACGCGCTGCTGTATTCAAAGGCGCTGCCCGGGTCGCGCTCAAAGCCCTGGCGCAACACCGTACCAGCGGCATCGCCGCCGAAGTACAGCTCGGTGGTCGGGTTGAGCGGCAAGTAATAGTGTTCCGTCCAGGCGTGGCCCGATGTCATGGCCGCGAGCTGTGCCAGCGTGGCCGCTTGGCCACGGGGATCGGCGGCAAGCTCGGGCAACCAGCGCGCCAGCGGCGCATCCAGCGCCGGCAACACACCATCGGCCACCAGGGCACCAGCCAGCAGCGTGACCAGGGTTTTGGCCATGGAAAAGCCGTTGCTGCGGCTCTCCGCGTCATACGGCGCGAAGTAGCTTTCGTGCACCAGCTCACCGCGCTGTGCCACCAAAAAAGCGGCCGAACGGTGCGTTTGCAAAAACGCCCGGGTGGCATCGGACAAGGGCCGCTGCTGCGCAGCCACCGGCCAGGGCTGGGGCGCTCCACCAGCCACGGCGGCTTGCGCAAAGTTGCGCGCGTCGTCGATGTGGGCTGTGGTGTGCCCGTCGAAATAGGTGTAGCGCAGTGCGGTCCAGAAATAGCGGTGCCCACCCCAATGCACATAGGCGGCGGCCAGCAATAAGGCCGCCAAGACGACCCACGCCAGCCGGCGCGGCCAGCGCATCAGCGCCGCGGCCACATCACCCCCGTATCGGACAGGATGGCGTCGAGTGGCTGGTCGTGTGGCTCGGGCTGCAGCTCGGGCAGGTAGGCCCAGTCGTAGCCCAGGCCCACCGTGAAGGGCTTAGGACTCAAGCTGGCCAGGGTGCGGTCGTAAAACCCGCCGCCATAACCCAGTCGGTAGCCGCCGGGCCCGTAGCCCACGCAAGGCACAAAAATCAGGGTGGGCTGCACCACTTCGGTGTCTTTGGGTTTGGGAATGCCATAGGCGTCTTCCTCCATCGGGCAGCCGGGGTACCAGGTGTAGAAGGTCAGGGTTTTGTCGATTTTGTTGACCACCGGCAGACCAATGCGGCGTTGGCGTGCAGCGCTTTGCGCGTCTTCCTCCAAACCCGCCTCTTGCCAGCGAAACAAGGCCGGCAACGGATCGAATTCACCCTTGATGGGCCAGTAGGCGCCAATCACCGCATCGGGGCGCTGAATCAGCCAGACCCGCATCACCCGCTGCAGCATGTCGTTGCGAAAAGCCCGATCGGGCATGGACTGCCGCTTGGCCACCAGGGCTTTGCGCCAGTCGGCTTTGGGGTTGCTGGGGGCAGGGGGTGGGGTGCTCGCAGAGGTGTTGTCCATAATCGAAGCCATGAAAAGAACCATTGACTCAGGTTGGCATCGACCCATTATGGCGGTCTTGGCTGCAGCCACCACGGCCGTGGCCTTGTACGCGCCCAGCGTCTGGGCCCAAAGCGCGGGCGACAGCACGCTGCTGGCCATGCGCGACGCGTTTCGGCGCAACGACAGCGCCGCCTTAGAGCGCAGCTTGCCGACGCTGCGCGGCCATGTGCTGGAGCCGCTGGCCGCCTACTGGACAGCGCGGGCGCAGATGACCACCGCCACGCCCGATCGCATCCGCCACACCCTCAACGCCCACGCTGGCACCTATTGGGAAGACCGGCTGCGCAACGACTGGCTGCTGCAGCTCGGTGAACGCGGCGAATGGGCGCTGTTCGACGAGGAGCTGCCGCGCTTTCGCATGCAAGACGACCGCCAAGTGCAGTGCTACGCGGCATGGCGCGAGGCCCAGACCGGTCAGCGCCCCTGGCGCGAGGCCGCCCAGACGGTGCACGCGCTGTGGATGCAACAACGCAGCGCCGACACCGGGTGCGCGGCCGCTGCCAAAGCGCTGTTTGAGGCCGGCCACCTGAGCGCTGCCGCCGTGTGGCAGCGGGTGCGCTGGGGTGTCGAGATGGAGCGCATGCCGGTGGCCACCCAGGCGGTGGCCATCATCAACCGCAGTTGGACACCGCTGATTGAGACGGTCACGCGCAACCCCGCGCAGTACCTCGACGACAAGGTCACTGCGGTGCGCCCACGCACCAAAGAACTGGTGACGCTGGCCATCATCGACCTGGCCGACCAAAACCCCGACGCCGCCGCCGACGCGCTCGACGACCTGCGCTGGCGCACCCAGCTCACGCGCGAGGAACGCAGCTGGGCCTGGGGCGCCATCGGGCGCTCGGCCGCCCACAAACGACAGCCGAACGCCTTGGCCTATTTCGAGCGCGGCCAGCGCGAACACATGCACCCCGAGCACCTGTTGTGGCAAGCCCGCGCGGCGCTGCGCGCGGCCAATTGGCCGGTGCTGCTCGATACCATCGCCGCCTTGCCCAGCGAACAGCAACGCGACCCCACCTGGGTCTACTGGCAGGCGCGCGCCCTGCACGAGCGTGGTCAGACCGCACCCGCCAACGCGCTGTGGCAGGGCATCGCGTCGTCGCGAGGTTTTTACGAGCAACTGGCGCTTGAAGCGCTGGGCCAGCGCATCACCACCCCCGCAACCCCAGCGCCCCTGAACACCGCCGAGCGCGCCGAGGCCCAGCGCAACCCGGGGCTGCAACGCGCCCTGGCCGCCATCGCCCTGGGCTTGCGCACCGAGGGCGTGCGCGAATGGAACTACACCGTTGCCCTGCACCACCCCGGTGGCATGACCGACCGCGAGCTGCTGGCCGCCGCCGATCTGGCCTGCCAACGCCAGGTCTGGGACCGCTGCATCAACACCAGCGAACGCACCAAGTCGGTCATCCACGCCGAGCAGCGTTTCCCCATGCCGTTTCGCGACAGCGTGATCGCCCGCAGCCGCGAGATCGGACTGGACCCGGCCTATGTGTATGGCCTGATCCGCCAAGAAAGCCGCTTCATCCTGGACGCGCGCTCGCACGTGGGGGCATCGGGCCTGATGCAGGTGATGCCCGCCACCGCCCGCTGGACCGCACGCAAGATCGGCATGAGCGACTTCCAGCCACACCAGATTAACGAACGCGAGACCAATATCCGTATCGGTACCGCCTACCTGAAATTGGCGCTGGACGACTTCGAGGGTTCCATGCCCATGGCCGCCGCGGCCTACAACGCCGGCCCCAACCGCCCGCGCGCCTGGCGCAACGGGCCGGTGCTGCCGGCCGAAGCCTGGGCGGAGAATATTCCGTTTGAAGAAACCCGCGACTACGTCAAAAAAGTGCTGGCCAATACCGTCAATTACGCTGCGCTCATCAGCGGGCAACCGCAGTCGCTGCGCGAGCGCCTTGGCACCGTGGGCCCGCGCACCGTCACCACCCCCCTCAACCAGGACCTGCCATGAAACCCAACCGTGTTCTGGTGCTCGGCGGCACCGGCTTTGTTGGCCGCCGCGTCTGCGCCAAAGCCCAGGCTGCTGGGTGGACCGTGACCGTTCCCACCCGCCAGACCGGCGCGGTGCCCGCGCTGCAGGCGCTGCCATCGGTGACGGTGGTGAACGCCGATGTGCACGACCGCGCCACCCTGCAGCGCCTGCTGCCGGGCCACGACGCGGTGGTGAACCTGGTGGCCATCCTGCACGGCAGTGAAGCGGCGTTTGAGCGCACCCATGTGCAACTGCCCCAGACCCTGGCGGCAGCCTGTACAGCCGCTGGTGTGCGCCGCGTGGTGCATGTGAGCGCCCTGGGTGTGGCGCCCGACGCCCCGTCGCGCTACCAGCGCAGCAAGGCGCGCGGTGAAGCGGTGTGGCGCTCCAGCGGACTCGATGTCACGCTGCTGCGCCCCAGCGTGATTTTTGGCGCCGACGACCGGTTTCTGAATCTGTTTGCCCAGCTGCAGCGCTTGGCGCCCGTCATGCCACTGGCCAGCGCCCACGCGCGCTTTCAACCCGTGTGGGTGGACGATGTGGCCGAGGCCGTGGTGCGCAGTCTGCAAGCGCCGCAGGTGCAGCCGGTGGTGCAATGCGCTGGACCTGAGGTGCTGAGCCTGGCCGATCTGGTGCGGCTGGCGGGCCGCCACGGCAGCCGACAGCGCCCGGTATTGCCACTGCCCGACTGGCTGGGTCGACTGCAGGCCACGGCGATGGAGCTGATGCCGGGCGAGCCACTGATGAGTCGCGACAACCTCGACGCCATGCAAACCCCCAACATCGCCGACCCGGCATTGCCGGGCCTCGACAGCCTGGGCATTGACGCCGCCAGCGTGCACACCGTGGCGCCACAGTACCTGGCTGCCCGGCGCAGCCACTGAAACGCGCGCCACCCGCAGACACCGGCACACGCCCTCGGGCGAGACCGGATGCCCCACCCGCCGATTTTTGGCACACTGCCGCATTCCATTTCCAAAGGCACCCCATGGCCCCTCAAGACGCCCCCAGCCCCACACCCGCTGCCACCCACCGCAGCGAACACCAACGCGATGTGGTGAACCGCCTCAAACGCATCGAAGGCCAGGTGCGGGGCCTGATCGACATGGTGGAGAGCGGCCGCTCGTGCGAGGATGTGGCCCAACAAATGGCCGCTGCCCGCAAAGCCATGGACAAAACCTTTTACCGCATGATGGCGTGCTCGGTGATGGAAGCGGTGGGCGACACCAGCGACAGCACCTTGCGCGACGTGGAGCGCACCACCCAAATTCTGGAACGTTACGCCTGAAAGCCCCCCATGCGCCTGCAGCTCTACATCGGCAACAAAAACTATTCGTCCTGGTCCATGCGCCCCTGGGTGCTGCTCCAGCAGGCCGGCATTCCGTTTGAAGAGGTGATGGTGCGCTTCGACAGCTTTGCCGCCGACTCGCGCTTCAAACACACGGTCACGGCGCTCAACCCGGTGGGCAAGGTGCCGGTGCTGGTGGCCGATGGCTTTGCCATTTGGGACACGCTGGCGATTGCCGAGTTTGTGGCCGAAGCCTTTCCCGACCAACAGCTCTGGCCGGCAGACCGCTGGCAACGCGCCCGCGCGCGCAGCGTCTGCGCCGAGATGCACAGCGGATTCACGGCGCTGCGCAGCCACTGCCCCATGAACATCGAGGCGCGGCTGCCGCAAATTGGCCGACTGGTCTGGCGCGACCAAGCCGCTGTGCGCGCCGACGTGGCCCGCCTGTGTGGCCTCTGGGGTGAACTGCTGGCGGCGCAGCCCACGCGCCTGCCCGACGGCAGCGCGCCGCTGCTGTTTGGCCACTTCACCGTGGCCGACGCCTACTTCGCCCCGGTGTGTAGCCGCCTGCGCACCTACGGCCTGCCACTGCCGGCAGACATCGCCGCCTATGTGGACCGGGTACTGGCCCTGCCGGGTGTGGCCGCCTGGATGGACGGCGCGCTGCAAGAAGCCGATTTCCTGGACTTTGAAGAGCCCTACCGTCTGGGCCGCGACTGAAAGGCAACAGTGCAGATCTATCTGGTCGGCGGGGCGGTGCGCGACGCGCTCTTGGGCCACAGCGGCGGCGACCGCGACTGGGTGGTGGTCGGTGCCACACCCGAATCGCTGACCGCGCAGGGCTACACGCCGGTGGGGCGCGACTTTCCGGTGTTTCTGCACCCACAGACCCACGAGGAATACGCGCTGGCCCGCACCGAGCGCAAGAGCGCGCCTGGCTACCGCGGCTTTGTGGTGCACGCCGATCCTGGCGTCACGCTGGAGGACGATCTGGCGCGCCGCGACCTGACCATCAACGCCATGGCGGTACCGGCCGACCACGCGCAAGCGATAGCACCCGAGCACCTGATCGACCCCCTGGGTGGCTTGGCCGACCTGCGCGCCGGCGTGCTGCGCCACGTCACCGCCGCTTTTGCCGAAGACCCGGTGCGCATCTTGCGGCTGGCGCGTTTTGCCGCGCGCTGGCCCCACTTCACCGTAGCCGACGAGACACTGGCGCTGATGCGCACCATGGTGGACGCCGGCGAGGTGGACCACCTGGTGCCCGAGCGGGTGTGGCAAGAAATCGCGCGCGGGCTGATGGAAGCGCGCCCAAGTCGCCTGTTTGAGGTCTTGCGCAGCTGCGGCGCGCTGGCGCGCCTCTTGCCCGAGCTGGATCGCCTGTGGGGCGTGCCACAGCGCGCCGACTACCACCCCGAGGTGGACACCGGCGTGCACGCCATGATGGTGCTCGACATGGCCGCGCGCCTGCAAGCGCCGTTGACCGTGCGCTTCGCCTGCCTGGGCCACGACCTGGGCAAAGGCACCACCCCGGCCGATGTGCTGCCGCGCCACCTGGGCCACGAAGGCCGCAGCGCCAAGCTGGTGGTCGCGTTGGTGCGGCGCTGGCGGGTGCCGCGCGACTGCGCCGAGCTGGCCGATGTGGTGGCCATGGAGCACGGCAACATCCACCGCAGCCTGGACCTGTCGCCGGCGGCCACGCTGCGCCTGCTGCAGCGCTGCGACGCCCTGCGCCGGCCCGAGCGCTTTACCGAGGCGCTGCTGGCCTGCGAATGCGACGCACGCGGACGGCTCGGTCTGCACGACACCCCCTACCCGCAGGCAGAGCGTCTGCGCCAGGCCCTGCGTGTGGCCCTGGCGGTGGACGCGGGCGCCGTGGCGCAAAGCGCCAGCACCCAAGGCGCCAAGGGGCCACAGATTGCTCGGGCGGTGGACGCCGAACGCGAACGCGCCATCGCCGCGCTGGCAGGCCCTGGCGCGACCGGATAATCGCCGCCATGGCCCATTTGCTGCTGGTGGAAGACGACGAATTGCTGCGCGATGGCCTGCAGGCGCAGCTGCGCCAGGCGGGCCACAGCCTGAGCTTGGCCGAAGACGGCCAGCTCGCACTGGAACAACTGATGCAACACTGTTTCGACGGCCTGGTGCTCGATCTGGGTCTGCCCAAGATCGACGGTCTGGAGGTGCTGCGCCGCCTGCGCGTGAACCAACCGGCCTTGCCGGTGCTCATCCTCACCGCGCGCGATGGGGTCGAAGACCGGGTGGCCGGCCTCAACGCCGGCGCCGACGACTACCTCACCAAACCCTTCAGCATGGACGAGTTGCTGGCGCGGCTGCAAGCCCTGCTGCGCCGCTCGCGCCTGGCCCCGGTGGGCGCGACCACACCAGCCCCCAGCGATACGGCCAACAGCCGGCTGCGGCGCGACGACGATCTGCCGCGCGCCTGGCTCGACGGCGAAGCGATTGAGCTGACCCGGCGCGAATGGGTGCTGCTGGGGCTGCTGATGCAGCCGGGTGGCCAGGTGGTGAGCCGCGAGGCGGTGATCGCCGCCTGGCAGGCCGACGAGCCGGGCGAGGCCGGCGCCAACTCGAACGCGCTGGAGGTGTATGTGCACCGGCTGCGCCGCAAGCTCGCCAGCGCGCCGATCCAGGTGCGCAACATCCGGGGGCTGGGCTATCTGCTGGAATGGCAGAGCGGGTCGGCCCCAGCCTGAGGACGGCACCGTGACCCAAGCGCCAAGCGAACCAGCGCCCAGCCTGTCGCTGCGGCGGCAGCTGCTGATCTGGCTGCTGCTGCCACAGTTGGTGCTGTGGGCGGTGGGCGGCCTGATGGCCTACCGCATCGCCCTGTCGGCGGCCGAATCCAGCATCGACCAAGCGCTCACCCAGTCGGTGCGGGCGCTGGCGCGGCAGGTCAAGCCGATTGGCTCGGGCCTGCTGGTGGACTTTCCCAAAGCCGCACAAGACGTGCTAGAGCAAGACCCCAACGACCGGCTGGTGTACATGGTGTCGTCGCCACCCGGCCAGTTTTTGTTGGGCAACAAACGCCTGCCGCCGCCAGAGCGCCCCGCTGCGGTGGGCGAAGCCAGCCACCACGACGCGGTGGTGGACGGACAAACCATGCGCATTGGCGTGATCGACGTGGCCTACGGCGAGCCCGACCCCCAGCGCCTGCTGCGGGTGCAGGTGGGCAAAAGCCTGGCGGCGCAGCAGCGCATTGCGCGCCAACTGGTGGTGGACACCTTGCTGCCCTTGCTGTTGCTCGGCGGTGTGCTCAGCGCCCTGGTGTACGCCGGTGTGCGCCGGGGTCTGTCGCCGCTCAAGAAGCTCACCGATCAGCTCGAACACCGCACCGTCAACGCCCTCACCCCCATCGAGCTGACCCAGTCGCCCAGCGAGGTGCATGCGCTGGTGGGCGCCATCAACGAGTTGCTGGCTGAGGTGCGGCGCAGCGTGAACCAGGAAAAGCGCTTTCTGAACGACGCAGCGCACCAGCTGCGCACACCACTGGCTGGCTTGATCAGCCAGGCGCAAATCGCCCAGCTCGAAACCAGCGACCCGGCGCTCCAAGAGCGCCTGGCCAAAGTGCTCACCGGGGCCGAGCGCAGCGCGCACCTGGTGCACCAACTGCTGACACTGGCGCGCTCGGAAAGCCACAGCCAGATGGCGCCACTGGACCTGGCCGCGCTGGCGCGCGAGGTGGCCCGCGAATGGACACCCAAAGCGCTGGCGGCTGGGGTGGACCTGGGCTACGAAGGCGAGCACAGCGCCCCCCTGCAGGGCGACGCCCTGCAACTGCGTGAAGCCATGCACAACCTGATCGACAACGCCCTGCGCTACACGCCGCGCGGCAGCGAGGTGACGCTGCGGGTGTGCGCCGACAACGCCGACTGGACGCTCAGCGTGGAAGACAACGGACCCGGTTTGAGCGAAGCCGAGCGGGCTCAGATGTTTCAGCGTTTCTGGAGAGTCAGCACCCACACCGATGGCTGCGGTCTGGGGCTGGCGATTGTGCGCGAGATCGCCCGCCGCCACGGCGGTGACGCCGTCGCCGATGCCCGCCAACCGCAAGGCCTGCGCGTGGGCCTGCGGCTGCGCCGCACCGTGCGGGGCTGAGCGCCTTGGGAACGGCCCGGCGGCGCTCAAGCGCTCAGGCGATCACCCTGCGCGTCGAACCAATGCGCGTGGCTCCACTGGGGCGCCAAGCCCACGTGTTGTCCTGGGCGCGCGGGCGTTCCTGGCGCGGTGCGCACCGTCACGTTGGCCGCTTCGGTCTTGACCACCACATAGGTATCGGCACCGGTGGGCTCCACCACGCTCACCTCGCCGACCCAGGCAGCCCCCTGCGCATCGGTCAGCGCCACATGCTCGGGCCGCAGGCCCAGGGTCTGGGTCGCACCGGGCGCGGGCGCCAGCACCGTCCCGCCAACGGCCACAAAGCCCTGCGCACCGCCCTGGCCCGCCACCAAGTTCATGGTCGGTGAGCCGATAAAGGTCGCCACATAGGTGTTGACCGGTCGGTTGTAAATGTCGTCCGGTGTGCCCAGCTGCTGCAGCACGCCGCCCTTCATCACCGCGATGCGGCTGCCCAGGGTCATGGCCTCGATCTGGTCGTGGGTGACGTACACACTGGTGATGCCGCTGAGCTGGTGCAAACGCTTGATTTCGGCGCGCATTTCCACCCGCAGTTTGGCGTCCAGGTTGGACAGCGGTTCGTCAAACAAAAACAGCTGGGGTTTGCGTGCCAGGGCACGGCCCATGGCCACGCGCTGGCGCTGGCCGCCCGATAGCTGGCTGGGTTTGCGGTCCAGCAGGTGTTCCATTTGCAGCATGCGCGCCACTTCGTTGATGCGCTGCTGCCGCTCGGCTTTGGGCACGTTGCGCATCTCCAGCGCAAAGCCGATGTTGTCGGCCACGGTCATGGTCGGATAGAGCGCGTAGCTCTGAAACACCATGGCAATGTCGCGCTGCGCTGGTGGCACGCCCACCACATTGCGCCCGCCAATGCACAGTTCGCCGCCGCTGGGCTCTTCCAAGCCGGCAATGATGTTGAGCAGGGTGGACTTGCCACAGCCCGAAGGCCCCACCAAGATCAGGAATTCGCCGGGTGCCACGGTCACGTCGATGCTCTTGAGCACCTCGACCTGTTTGTCGCCCTTGCCAAAACGTTTGTTGATGCCTTTGATGTCGAGTGAGCTGGCCATGGTGTGGGTTCCTTATCCTTTGACGGCGCCGGCGGTCAGACCCCGCACGAAGTATTGGCCGGCGAGCATGTAGACGATCATGGTGGGCAGGCCGGCAATGAGGGCGGCGGCCATGTCCACGTTGTAGGCCTTGACGCTGCTGGAGGTGTTGGCCAGGTTGTTCAAGCCCACCGTGATGGGCTTGCTGTCGGCGCCACTGAAGGCCACACCAAACAAGAAGTCGTTCCAGATGTTGGTGAACTGCCAGATCAGCGTGACCATCAGAATGGGCGTGCTCATGGGCAAAATGATGCGCCAGAAGATGCGCCAAAAACCCGCGCCGTCGATGCGTGCGGCGTTGATCAGCTCGGCCGGCACCGCCACATAAAAATTGCGGAAAAACAGCGTGGTGCCCGCCATACCGGCCAGTACATGCACCAAGACCAGGCCGGTGATCGAGCTGGACAAGCCCAGCCAGCCCAGCACCTGGCTCATGGGCAACAGCACCACCTGAAAGGGCATGAACACGCCAAACAGCAAGAAGCCAAACAGCAGTTCAGAACCGCGGAACTTCCACAAACTCAGCACATAGCCATTGAGCGCGCCCCAGATGGTGGACAAGAGCACCGCCGGCACGGTCATCACCACCGAGTTCATAAAGAAGGGCTTGAGGCCTGCGCAGTCCACCCCAGTGCAGGCGCTGCCCCACGCAGACGCCCAAGCGTCCCAGCGCAGAGCGCCGGGCAAAGCCAACAAGTTGCCGGCGCGGATCTCCTCGGCCGTCTTGAACGAGGTGACCAGCATCACATAGAGCGGCGCCAGGAAAAACAGCGCCGCCAGCAGCAGCACGCCATACACCCCCCAGCGTGCCCAAGAAAAAGATGGGTGGATCATCACTTCTTCTCCCTTAACTCGGAGTAAAGATAGGGCACCACAATCGCGGCCACCGTCATCAGCATCACCGTGGCACTGGCAGCGCCCAGACCCAACTGGCCCCGGGTGAAGGACACCGTGTACATAAACGTAGCGGGCACATCGGTGCTGTAGCCCGGGCCGCCAGCGGTCAGCGCCATCACCAGATCGAAGCTCTTGATCGCCAGATGCGAGAGCACCAACATGGTCGAGAAAAACACCGGCCGCAAAGCGGGCAGGATGATGCGCCAGTAGATGCGCGGCAGCGAGGCGCCGTCGATCTGCGCGGCCTTGATGATGCTGTCGTCGATACCGCGCAAACCCGCCAGAAACAGCGCCATCGCAAAACCGGCCGACTGCCACACCCCCGCAATCACAATGCAGTAAATCGCCATATCGGGTGTCACCAGCCAATTGAAGCTGAAGCCGCTCCAGCCGAGGTCGTGCATCAGCTTTTCTAGACCGAAGCTGGGGTTGAGCATCCATTTCCACGCAGTGCCGGTGACCACAAAGGACAACGCCATGGGATACAGATACACCGTGCGCAACACCCCTTCGCCGCGGATTTTCTGGTCCAGCAAAATCGCCAGCAGCACGCCCACCGCCATGGCGCCGCCCACGTAGAGCACACCAAACACCAGCAGGTTGCGCATGGCCACCCACCAGCGATCCATGGCGAACAGGGTGACGTACTGCTCCAGACCCACAAAGGTGTAGTTGGGCAGCATGCGCGAGGCGCTGACCGACAACACCCCGTTCCAGATCATGAAGCCGTAGATGAAGGCAAAGCCCAGGATAAAACCCGGCGCTACCACCAGCTTGGGCAGCCAACTGTCGGCTGTTTTGGACATGAGAACTCCAGCGCGCGACCACCAGCGCGGTCACGCGGTTGTGTAACAGGGAGAGGAGCCCCGGGCGCAGACCGGGAGAGTCAGGCTGGCACCCACGGACCAGCCTGGGGCATACAGGGCCGGCGCTGTGCCGGCCCGTGCCATCACTTGGTAGCGGCTGCGGCCACCAGGCGTTTTTGCGCGTCGGCCACGCCCATTTTGTCGTCGTTCCAGAACTGGGTCACCACGTCCTGAATGGCGCCTTGGGCAGCGGGCGCCACCGCCATGCCATGGGCGATGGACGGCACCAAACCGCCAGCCTTGTCGGTTTCCACGAAGTCCTTGGCCGAGTCTTGTGCGCAGCTGTCGAACTGGCTCATGTCGTGGCCCAGACGCACGGGGATGGAGCCCTTGTTCTGGTTGAAGACTTCCTGGAACTCGGTGCTCAGAATGGCCGAGGCCAGGTCGGCCTGGCCTTTCTGGGCGGCTTCGTCCTTGAGCTTGAACAGAATGAAGGAGTCGATGTTGAAGGTGAACGCGTTGCCAGTGCCCGGTGCGGCTGCACACAGAAAGCCTTCGCCTGGCTTCTTGCCCGCAGCGGTGAATTCGCCCTTGGCCCAGTCGCCCATGAACTGGAAGGCGGCCTTGCCCTCGATCACCATGGCGGTGGTCAGGTTCCAGTCGCGGCCGGAAGACGCAGCATCGGTGTAGCCCTTGAGCTTGCGAAAGGTGTTGAGCACTTTGGTGGTGGTGGCGCTGTCGATGGCCGTCGGATCCAGCTGCACAAAGGCCTTCTTGTAGTAGTCGGCGCCGCCCACACCCAGGGCCACCGATTCAAACACGGTGAAGTCCTGCCAGTTTTGGCCACCATGGGCCAATGCGACTGCACCGCTCTTCTTGATTTTGTCTGCCGCGACAAAGAACTCGTCCCAGGTTTTGGGCATGGTCTTCACACCGGCCTTGGCCATCACCTCGGGGTTGGCCCACATCCAGTTGACCCGGTGCACGTTCACCGGCGCGGCCACGTAGTTGCCGTTGTGCTTCATCACGTTGGCGACCACGGCGGGCAGCAGCTCGTCCCACTTTTCGGCTTGGGCCACGTTGTCGATGTTGGCCAGCATGCCTTCGGCGGCCCATTCCTGAATGGCGGGACCCTTGACCTGCGCGGCCGTGGGGGGGTTGCCCGACACGGCGCGGCTCTTGAGCACCGTCATGGCGTTTTCACCGCCACCACCGGCCACCGCAAAGTCTTTCCACTCGTTGCCCTTGGCTTCCAGCATTTTCTTGAGCTCGGCGGCCGACGCGGCTTCACCGCCCGAGGTCCAGTAGTGCAACACCTCAATGACCGGCTTGGCGGCCACCGGCGCCGGGGCGGGCGCGACGGCGGGGGCCGGCGCTTCGTCTTTTTTGCCACAGGCGGTGGCCAGCAGGGCGACCGCCAGCGCGGCGCCGAGTTTGAGTTGGAAAGCCATGGGGAGTGTCTCCGAGCGCGGGCCCGTGGCCCGGTAAAAAAACGTCACCCGGAACATCCCGGGCCCGTTAATTTTTCATTAATTAATTAATGAGGGCATCCGTACAAACCCGCAGACACCGCCACGATGGCTCAGTCCATGCCGTCCAGTGCACACGCCGCCCCTTGCAAAGCAGGCGATTGCTCCGAAGTGATTACCCACACAGGAATGTTGGTCAGATACGACTCGAAGCGGCCCTTGGCTTCAAAACGGCTGCGAAACGGCGACTGGTCAAACCAAGCCCCCAAGCGCGGCACAATGCCGCCACCGATGTACACACCACCCAAGGCGCCCAGGGTCAGCGCCAGATTGGCGGCCACCGAACCCAACTGCGCACAAAAGATGTTCAGCGCTTCGGTGGCTTGGGGGTGGGCGTGGTCGAGCGCGGCGCGCGTCACGTCGGCCGCGCTGCGCATGGCGCTGGCGTCCGCGGCGTCGGCGGCACACAGCAGGTGGCAGGCGTCGAGCAAGCCCTGGCCGCTGAGCAGCCGCTCGGCCGACGCGCGGCTGTAGCGGCGAATCAGCCCGTCCATCACCAGGCGCTCGCGCCGGGTCACCGCCGGCAGCGTGACATGACCGCCCTCGCCTTCGAGTGGCACCCAGCCGCCCCGTCCATTGGGCAGCAGGCCCGATACACCCAAGCCGGTCCCCGCGCCCACCAAGCCGATGGGCGCGCCCACCTTGGCCGCGCGCCCACCCACCTGGCGCAGGTGCGACGGCGGCAGGGTCGGCAAGGCCAGCGCCAACGCGGTGAAGTCGTTGAGCACCCGCAACACCTGCAAACCAAACTCCGCCGCAAACGCCTTTTGCGAAAACGCCCAGTGGTGGTTGGTCATGCGCACCTCGTCGCCGGTGACCGGGTTGGCCATGGCGATCGCGGCGGCGCGTGGCTCGTCGCGGCCCAAGCGCTCCAGATAGGCGCGAAACGCCGCTTGCAGACTGTCGTAATCGGCGCAGGGCAAGACGATCACATCGGTGATCGGGTCGTGCGGCGAAGACTGCCAGGCAAAACGCGCGTTGGTGCCGCCAATATCGGCCAGCACGCGGGGAAACAGGGGGTGACGGGAGGGACTGTGCAGCATGTGGTGGGCCGGATGGGCCGGCATGAGAGGGCTTAGCAACCGGCCGGCATGATGCCGCAAAAGTAACCCGGTTACAACCAAACCACCCTATTTGGTAACCGGGATGAACCGACCAAGCGCTCAGCGGTCCAGGTGCCTACGGGCCCAGATCACGATATCGGAGCTGGCCATGGCGCCCGCCTGGCGCGCGATCTCGCGGCCCCCGGCGAACAGCACAACGGTGGGAATGCTGCGAATGTTGAGCTGGGTCGACAGCGTGGGCGCGGCTTCGGTGTCGATTTTGAGCAGCCGCACCTGCGGCTCAAGTTGGCGTGCAGCCGCTTCGAATTGTGGCGCCATGGTGCGGCAGGGGCCACACCAAGCGGCCCAGAAATCCACCAGCAGCGGCAGGTCGCTGCGCTGCAGGTGCTTGGCAAAAGCGGCTTCGTCAACGGCCACCGGCGCGCCGGTGAACAGGGGTTGGTGGCATTTGCCGCAGTCGGCCGGCAGGCCGAGCTGGGCGACTGCGATGCGGTTGACGGCCTGGCAATGGGGGCAGACCACATGCCGCTTGTCTGGCTGGTTCATCGTACGCTCCGAGGTACACACACACGCCGACAGATGGGGCTGCGCATGGCGGTTTCAAGCGACCGATACCGCGCGCCGGATCAGATCAGCCGCCCAATGAGGCTGGCCAGCAAGCTCAGCAACACGGTGGAGGCGAGCGGAATGAACCATTCGCGCCCGAAGGCCTTGAAATGGAAATCTCCCGGCAGCCGACCCAGTCCGAGCTTGCGCAGCAGTGGCGTGGCCCAGCTGATCAGCAGCAAGGCCAGGAAAATGATGAGCATCCAGCGGATCAACAGTGTTCTCCAGTGACCGAGGCCGCGCAGTCTGTTCGTGCCAGGGGGTTGCGCGCAGCGCGGCGGGGGTG
>CAMBOY010000039.1 GCA_945869245.1 Hydrogenophaga intermedia | reverse complement strand
CGGGTTCTGAATAGCTGCACAAAGTCGTCCACGCCGACGCCACAAACAATAAAGGCCATCCTATGATGGCCCTGTGCAGCGGCATTTGTCCTGTTTTTTCCAGGTCAGAGTCCCGAAGCCTCGGAAGTCCTTGAGGCCAAAGGAGTACTCAAAAAGTCCAGCCTTTGGGATAGTTTTCGGCCGCAATGCCGGCCTTGGTCAGGGCGTTGAACAGGGTGGATTTGCCGACGTTGGGCAGGCCGACGATGCCGCACTTCAAACTCATGGAATACCTCAAAAGATAAGCGTTCAAGTGTAGTGGATGGCTCAGTCGCCTCCGACAGGCGCTAAGCTGGGCGCCTTCTTCGTTTCACCCATGCAACTGTGCCCAGCCCTATGGAACCCGTAGCAGCTCTTGTTCTGTGCGCCGGCGAAGGCCGCCGCCTGGGACTGGGCTGCAAGGGGCTGCTGGCCTTGGGCGGTGTGGCCCTGGTGTGCCGCCAGGTGGCGGCCTTGCTGGAGGCTGGTGTGGACGCGGTGCATGTGGTGACAGGACACCAAAGCGAACAGGTCGCCGCCGCCTTGCGCGGCTGGCCGGTGCGTCTGGTCCACAACCCGGACTGGCGGTCTGGACACACCACCTCGGTCTTGTGTGGTTTGCAGCACCTACCGCCGGCGCACAGCGCCTTGATCACCGTGGTGGACTTGCCCTGGCTGAGCAGCGTGCACCACCGTGCGGCTTTGCACACATGGCACAGCCGATCCGCCACCACCCACATGCTGTCGCCGGTACACCAAGGCCAGCCCGCTCATCCCGTGCTGATAGACAGCGCGGTGGTGCAAGCCTGTGTGCAACACCGCTTACCCCCACGAGGCTGGATGCGCCAGTACCCGACGCTGTGCAGCGAGTGGGATACACGGGACGCGGCCCATGTGCAAGACATCGACACACCCAGTGATTGGGCGGCGTGTCTGCAACAATGGCCATCAAGCCCCTGGGGGGCCTGAGCGACAAACCGCAGCCTCAGAACACCCAGCGCCCAAACACCGCCTGGCCCACCCGCAAGATGGGCCCATTTCCGCGCCGCACCACGGCGTTCATGCCAAAGGTCAGCGCGCCATCCAGGCGGTGGTCCTTCCGATAGCCCTGCAGGGCATCGCGCACCGCGTGGCCGGTCTCGGCGGTGTCGGGGTTCACATCGGGCATGGGGCAACGCGCGCAGGGCTTGACGTTCTCGAACAACACCTCGCCGCCTTCGGCCGCCACCGCCCACAGGTCCATGCGGTCCTCGTCGTGCGCCTCCAGCCCACCGAGCACCACATTGGGCCGAAAGCGCCGCTGGTCCACGGCGCCCTGACCCACTTGCAACAAACGGGTGTTGAGTTCGTCGATCGACGCGGCACTGGTCACCAGCACGCCAAACCCGTCGGCGAACTGGGTTACCGCATCCTGCGCGCCGGTCCAACGCCGGTCGCACACCCGCTGCACCTCGGGATCGAAGCGCACCAAGCGCAAACGCTGCAAACCCTGGGGCGCGTCTGGCCCGAGAAAGTCGCTGAACCACTGCGCAGCCAAATCGCCCATATCGAGCGCGGGCACCACGTCGCTCCACACCCGCACCTTGACTGGCCATTCGGCCGCTTCCAGATTCAGGTGCAGCGCCAGCATGCCGGGCGCGCGCAGCACCAGGCTGTCGAGCTTGAAGGCGGGCTGGATCAGCGCCATACGCGGCAGGTCGCGCTGGCTCACCATGTCGCCGTTCTCGTCCACCACCATCCAGGCGCGGTCCCAAGCCAGCCCGGTGGGCGTCGCCTCGGCCTCGCGCACCGACACCCCAGCGCAGGATTTCACCGGATAAATCCACAAGGCGTCGATGTGGGCGGTGACATCGGCGTCGGCCGCGCTAGGCGCAGGCGTGTCGGTCTGGTGCATGGTGATATGGGCAATGGTGTGGACAGAAACGCTATTGTGCCCACGGCCTAAAATCCACGCATGACCGACCGCTCACCCTCAGGCTCCACCCCCCGCCGCGCAGACGTGGCCATCCAGGGGCGCGGCATCGTGGCCCACACGCTGGCGCTGGCGCTGGCGCAGCAGGGCTTGCGGGTGGCTCTGGTTGCCGACGACACCCGCGCCGCGCCGCCAGCACCCGACGTGCGCGCCTATGCGCTCAACAGCGCGTCGCGCGCGCTGCTCGAAACGGTGCGCGCCTGGCCAGCGGGCGAGGCCATCACCCCCATTGCGGCCATGCGGGTCTGGGGTGATCAACGCGCCGAGTTGGGTTTTGTGCCACCCGCAGGCACCGACGGCGCGCTGGGCTGGATCGTGGACGTGCCCGCGCTGGAGCAACGCCTGGACCAAGCGCTGGACTTCGCGTCGGGCATCACGCGCACCAACACCGCCCCCACCGCCGCACTGACCGTGGTGTGTGAGGGCAAACACAGCGCCACCCGCGCAGCTCTGGGTATCCCTGTGACCGTGCGGCGCTACCCCCACACGGCGGTGGCCGCCCGCCTGCAGGCCAGCGTGCCACACGCTGGCGTGGCGCGGCAGTGGTTCGTGCGCTCGGCCGATGGCCTGGGCCACGAAATCCTGGCGCTGCTCCCCATGGGCGGCCCTGAGGGCAGCGAAGTGGCGCTGGTGTGGTCGCTGCCGCACGCCGACGCGCAGGCCTGGCTGCAGGCTGAACCTGCGGCCTTGGCCCGCGCGGTGCAAGACCGCAGCGCGCACTGCCTGGGCGAACTCACCATCAGCAGCGCCGCGCAAGCCTGGCCGCTGCAATGCGCGCACACCGAGCGCTGGTTCAGCGCCGGCCCACAGGGCAGCGTGGCACTGGCGGGTGACGCCGCCCACACCATGCACCCACTGGCTGGACAGGGTCTGAACGTGGGGCTGGGCGATGTCGCCACCCTCAGCCGTGTGCTGCGCGAACGCGAATACTGGCGCGCACTGGGCGACCCCAAGTTGCTGCGTCGCTACGAGCGCGCCCGCGCCGCCGACGTGGCCGCCATGCAATGGCTCACCGACGGCCTGTTCGACCTGTTTGGCCACCCCGATCCCCGGGTGGAACAACTGCGCCACTGGGGGCTCCAAGCGGTGAACCGGCTCGCGCCGGTGCGCGACTGGCTGACCCGCCAGGCCATGGGCCGCACGGCCTGATTTTTTGAATCGAGACACACCATGAAGCGTTTTTTGATGGCCTTGGGCCTGGCCTTGCTGAGCCTGGGCGTCACCGCCCAAGAGGCCACCATCCGCAAAAACCTGGCCCAGCGCCTGCCCAACCTGCCCAAGATCGACGAGGTGCGGCCTACGCCCATGCCTGGGCTGTTTGAGGTGCGCATCAACCACAGCGAGCTCTTCTACACCGACGCCCAGGGCAACTTCCTCATCGACGGCACACTGATCGACACCCGCAATCGCACCAATCTGACCGAAGAGCGGCAAAACAAGCTCACCGCGATCAACTTCAAAGACCTGCCGCTCAAAGACGCCTTCACTTTGGTGCGCGGCAACGGCAAACGCACCATCGCCGTCTTCGAGGACCCCAACTGCGGCTACTGCAAGCGCTTTGAACGCGACCTGCTCAAGGTCAACAACATCACCGTGCATGTGTTTCTCTACCCGATCCTGAGCGCCGACTCCACCGAAAAATCTAAGCACATCTGGTGCGCCAAAGACAAAGGCGATGCCTACTTGGACTGGATGACCAAAGACATCACCCCCACCCGCGCCAGCTGCGACGCCAGCGCCATCGACCGCAATGTCGAGCTGGGCCGACGGCTGCGCATCAGCGGTACACCGACCATTTTCTTCACCGACGGCAGCCGGGTACCCGGCGCCATCGGCGCCGACCGGCTGGACAAAATGCTGACCGACATCGGCAACTGATCGCTTCGTCACCATGGGCCCTGTTGTGAACTCCTCTTCGCCGTCTGTTTGGTTTGAGCGCCTGGGCTACGCCGGGCTGTTGCCGTTTGTCGGCCTGGCCCTGTTGGTTTGGGTGCTGCCCGAACCCGATTTGCAGATGTGGGTGGCCACCGCCCTGGCCGCCTATGGCGCGCTGATCGTGTCGTTTTTGGGCGGTGTGCACTGGGGCGCGGCTTGGCGCGGCGACGCCAACTCCTCGCAGGCCATCTGGGGTGTGATGCCCAGCTTGCTGGGCTGGCTCGGTGTGTTGATGCCGCCCTACGCCGGCCTGCCGTGGCTGGGCATGGTGCTGATCGGCTGCTATGTGGTGGACCGCAAGCGCTATCCCGAACTCGGGCTGAGCCCCTGGCTGACGCTGCGTTTTCGCCTCTCGGCCGTGGCCGCCCTGAGCTGCTTTGTCGCCGCCGGAGCGGTTTGACCATGGACGCTGTGCACCACCGGATCGAAGCGGCCGACCGCCACGCCCACCTGTTTCGGGTCACCCTCACGCTGGCGGCACCCCAGGCCGATCAAATCGTCTCGCTGCCGGTGTGGATTCCGGGCAGTTACTTGGTGCGCGAATTTGCGCGCCACCTGCAGCACCTGCGCGCGCGCCAGGGCCGGCGCACCGTGGCGGTGCAACAGCTCGACAAATGCAGCTGGCGCGTCGCCTGCCGTGCCGGCAGCCCACTGGTGTTGAGCTACGAGGTGTACGCCTTCGACCCCTCGGTGCGCGCCGCTTGGCTAGGACAAGACCGGGCGTTCTTCAACGGCACCAGCCTGTGCCTGCGGGTACACGGCCAAGAGGCCACGCCGCACACGCTGCAAGTGCCCCCCGTGGCTGGCTGCCCGCACTGGCAACTGGCCACCGGACTGGAGCCTGTCGCCACCGATGCACGCGGCTTTGGCGTCTACCGCGCCGCCGACTACGACGAGCTGGTCGACTGCCCAGTGGAAATGGGCGCGTTCTGGTCGGGCGAATTCAAGGCCTGCGGCGTTGTGCACCAGTTGGTGGTGTCTGGCGCGCCCCCGTCGTTCGACAGCGCACGCTTGCTGGCCGATACCCAAAAGATCTGCGAAACCGAAATCCGCTTCTGGCACGGCAAAGGCGCAGCGGCCGGCAAGAAGGCGCCACACCAGCGTTATGTGTTCATGCTCAATGTGGTGGAAGACGGCTACGGCGGGCTGGAGCACCGCAACAGCACCGCCCTGATTTGCAGCCGGCCCGACCTGCCACGGCTGGGCGAAGCCAAAACCAGCGACGGTTACACCACCCTCCTGGGCCTCATCAGCCACGAATACTTTCACACCTGGAACGTCAAGCGCCTGCGCCCGGCCGAGTTCGCGCGCTACGACTACACCCAAGAAAACTACACCGAGCTGCTGTGGTTCTTTGAGGGTTTCACCAGCTACTACGACGACCTGCTGCTGCTGCGCGCCGGTCTGATCGACCAAAACAAATACCTGGAACTGCTGAGCAAAACCGCCAACGGCGTGGCCCAGTCTCCCGGTCGCCAGGTGCAAAGCGTGGCCCAAGCCAGCTTCGACGCCTGGGTCAAGTACTACCGCCAGGACGAGAACACCGCCAACGCCACGGTGAACTACTACGCCAAAGGCGCGCTGGTGGCCCTGTGCCTGGACTTGGCCCTGCGGCTAGAAGGCAGTGACCTCGACAGCGTGATGCGCGGTCTGTGGCGGCGCTGCCGGGGCGGCCCTCTGCGCGAACAAGACCTGCTCGACGAGCTGCATGCCCGCACCGGCCGCAGCTGGGCGCCCGACATCGCCCACTGGGTGCACAGCACCGAAGAGCTGCCACTGGCGCGGCTGCTGCAGGCCCACGGCGTGGCGGTGGACGTGGACAGCGCCAGCTTGGCGCAGCGGCTGGGCGTGCGGGTCACCGAGGCCGGCGGCGTGCGCATCAAGACGGTGCTGCGCCACAGCGCCGCCGAGCGCGCCGGGCTGTGCGCGGGCGACGAATGGCTTGGTGTGTACACCACTGGCCGCGCGCCACAGGGCTGGCGCATCCGCAAGCTCGACGACATCCCCGCGCTGCTGGGCAAGCCCAGCGCCTTCACGGTTCTGGTGGCGCGCGACCAACGGCTGCTGTCATTGCCGCTGGAGCTGGGCGCGCCGGTGAGCGTGTGGACGCTCAAGGCGGAGTCTGATCGCAGTTCGCGCTGGCCAAGGATCTGAAAAAATCGGCGCCGCTTCGCGGCGATACGCTGCACAGCGCGCCACACACCCAGTCCCCGCGCCGTGCCCGGCGATCAGCGCCCCAGCACACTGGGCATCAAGTGTCAGGGGTCAAGCAAGCCAGGGACAACACCACCCGAAACCCGATGAAGTAGCTCCATTCGTCGGGAAGAAACCCGTAGCGAAACGACGCGCGCGCGAACTCGGCTGAGCTGAACCACGAGCCACCGCGCAGCGCCTGGTCGCGCTTTTTGCCCGAGGAAGGCTCATCCGTCGCCACCAATCGCCGTGGCGCATAGACCGAGTCTTCCACTGCGTTATCCATCCACTCCCAGGCATTGCCAGCCAGATCCCAAATGCCGAATGGGTTAGGCGCGAAACAGCCCACAGGAGTGACCCGACCTACACCACACTCTCCCAAGTTGGCACGTTGGTCAACACCCTCCACATCATCGCCCCAAGGCCAGAGATGGCGATGGGCTCCAACCACCATATCCATTCGCGCCGCCCTTTCCCATTCCAGCTCGGTCGGTAGGCAAACCCGCAAACCAGCGAAGGCCTTGACTGCGCCCTGCGTCCGCTGCCACTCGGGGTCATCGTTGAGCCAACGTGCGTAAGCCCGTGCCTCCCACCACGACACATTGACCACCGGGCGGTGGGGCGAGGCCAGTCGCTCGGTCCAGTCTCGAGGTTGGCGAAGTCCCTCCGTTTGGCGCCAGGCCAAGCCGGTTTCACCCCAAACGGCGCTGTCCTTCTCTGGCGACCAAGCGCCATAAGCCCCGGCATCCACAAACCGCCGGTACTGCGCCACCGTTGTCAGACAACGGGCGATATAGAAATCGTGCTCTATCGTGACCTCACGCGGCGGGTTGTCTTTCATACCTGCCTCGCCGATCCAGAACGGACCAGAGGGCACCCGTACAAAGCCGGGCAAGGGTTCGTCCACTTCGGTGTTGATGTTGTAGCGCTCGCGCGGCAGCCACAAGCCTGGCGCAAAGCGGGGATCTCCCAATGCGCCCAGCGCGTCGGCGGTGGCGGCGCGCTCAGGGGCTGACAGCCGCTGTTCTGAGATCATGGTCACCAGCCGCTGGCGCAGAGGGGCGAGAGCCGCATCGAGCGCTTTATCTGTCGCACGGCCTTGCGCATCAAACCAGTCGGCGGGAATTGCCTGTGCCAAGGCTTGGGCCAGCACGGCGGTGAACAGTTCGGTGTCTTCCGGGTTCAAGCGCTCGGTCCACGCCCGCCAATGCGACAGCCCGGCGCACAACGCGGCTGTGTTGGCTGACTTGCCCGGGCGCCGCGCCGCCGCAACCAGGCGCTCAAAACCCAGCGCGATCATCTGGCGCGACCAGTCGGGAGAAAACCACGCCTGTTCCACCAGCGCCCTGGCGTGCTCATCCGAACCTCGGTCGTGCGCCCAAGCGCCAGCGGCCAAAAAGTCGGCCAGTTGGCGGTGTTGCATCCGGGGCTCGTCGGTCCGGCGTCGAAGTTCAGAGCGCATCAGGCCTGAGCGTTGAGTCAACCATTGCGCCACATGGCGGGCGCGCACTGGCAACTCTGGCGGCAAAGCGTGGTCGATGCGGGCGATCAGCCAGTCGGCGGTCAAGGCGCCATGGGTCTCGCCCAGATAGAAGGCTTCGTAAAGCTGTTGAAGCTGCCAGTCGGCAGGCAGATCGGGCACGAGCTGACCTGTGTCCGACCTTGATTGTCTTGCCTGTTCAAGCTCAGCGTCGTGCAAATGCTCCCGCAAGGCCGCTTCTTCCACCAAACGGCGCAGGCGGCTTCGATCCGGATCGGGCTCAAACAGACAGGCAAACGGCGTGGTCTGCTTGCTGTCGCGGCGCTTCACATCCCATTTTTCGAGCAACAGCTCCACTACGCTGTCCAACAGCTCGTGGCGCGTCGTTGGCAGTGGAAGGTCAACGGCGATGGCAAGGGGCGTTCGGGCGCGCTCCTCGGCCAACATGCAGGCGTAGGTGGCGAGCATGGGCTCCCGCATGAGGGCGGCCAGCCCCTGCGCCCCTTCGTTGCCATTGCTGTGTCTTGTCTCACCTTCTTTTTGGTTCAGGTCACGCAATTGTTGAATGAGCGCCTGACCCACCGCCGGTTCGCGCGGTGCCTCGAAGTAGCGCGTGACCAGTTCGGCCTGTTGCTCGGGGGAAAAAGGTGCCAGGCGAAGCTGCTCAAAACCGTGGCGAGCCAGTTCCGCCTGAACCTCTGCAGGTTCCGCCGCGTAGGGGCGGCTGGTCAGCACCACCTTGTGGTGCGGTTGCTTGCGCGCCGCGCTCGCCAGAAACAGCAACACGCTGTTCAAAATGTCCAGGCGCTGGTCCACCGGCACTTCGTCAAAACCGTCAAACAGCAAGACCCCCGCTTGACGATCCAGGTGGTTCAGGAGGGAATGGCCGATCTTCTCTGCCGCAGCTCGGTCCAGGTCGAGCCGGGCCGCGATGTCGAGCGTCAGCGCCTGCTCCACCAGTTCGTCCAGCGAAACACCCCTATCCACCTGCAGGAGGGACGGCAACCTCAGCGCCAACCACGGTCGTTGCCCGTCGCACAGCCGCTGAATTTCCCGGTCCACCGCCGTGGTCTTGCCCATGCCTCCATCGGCCAGCAAGGCGATGCGCTGGAAACGCTTGCTTTTGCTGTTGAAACAGCTTTTCCAGGCTTGCCGCTTGGGTGATGGGACTGCGTGCTTCTCAGAAGCCGTTTTGTCGGTATCCGCAGACTCAAGGGATCTGACCCAGACGTCGGGCTCCACATAAACGTCTTCGACCTTGGACTGGGTGCTGGGCGTTTTGGCGCTGGGGTAGTGGTTTTGCACGGTCACCACATCGCAGGCGCTGGCCAACTTTTGGTAGTAACGGGTGACTTCTGAGTCCAGTGTGGGCTTCTCTGGGGCGGCATGAAGATGGAATGCCTTCACCACCCCAGCCACGACGCCTTGGTTGGTATTGACCGCTATTGTCTGCGGCTGTGCCGGTGGCGTGCTCATGAAGCGTTCCCTTTGCCCGGTGTGAAGTGCAGGGTGTCGATGTTTCCGGCCACGATGCCGTGGTTGTTCATCACCTGAATGTTGTGACCCGCCGGGGTGGGCGCTGGGTCGGGCCGCGCATTGCCTACGCCCTCGCGCGCCATTCGCTCTTGACGCTTATGCACTGCCCAAGGTCCCAAGCTGCGCTCCACTGCGTAGCGGACAAAGTCGGCCGCGCGGGTGGCGGCGAGTTGTTGGTCACGCTCTTTTTGCGCCTTGTCGGCGTTCTTCGCTGCCGCCCAATCACAAATGGCCTTGATCAGCACAATGTCGCACTTCTCAGCGAGCGCAGCAAAGCCCAAGCCTCGCCCCTCCATCTCGCCGCCTATGGCGTCCGGGTGTGCTGTAAGAAGCCGGTCTCGCGTGGTCTGGTTGTCGATCAAGACCGGCAGCGACAACACCAGCCCATTCAGCAATTGAGGCCGGGGGTTGCGCCACAGCCCATCGCCCATCTCAACAGGCTCAGGGTCGAGCGGCTCGGGTTGCTGGCGTACCCAGTCCCTGTGGTGGGTCTTGAGGCTTTGTAACCGGCTGTCGTCCAGCTCGAAATGGCGGCCGCGCGGGCGAATGCCATTTCCCGCATCGTCTTTGTAGTGCGCTGCGTCTCGCAGGGGATTGGCCAGCAACAGATCGCCGATCTGCTGGCCTTTGGTCCCTGCACCCCAGGCAATGCCGACTGCCAGAAAAAGAACAGGCCGCAAGGCTTCGACCGCGTCTTGCACCGCTGCGATGGTCGCCACATCCCCCATGTTGGTCATGGTGTGAACCACGCGGGCACCACCGATGTGGCCATAGTCCCAGTAGGCGCGCTTGCGCACGTGAACCGCGGGTTCAGTTTGCCCGAACGCCCGTTGCACCTGTTCGGTTTCGTGGTCGTTGACGGTCAACAACACGATGTCGGCTTGTTCCAGCGCTGTCCGCTCTTGCATCACGGCCTCCTTGATTGTGTGATGCGGAAGATGGTAGCAGCGGCGATGTCATAGACCCATTTCGTGTCTCCAGGACTGATCCATTGGATTAGAATTCTCGACATGCTCACCATCGCCGAACTGCCGGAATACATCCGCCGCGCCGAGAAGCTGTTGAGCCTGGCCGAGCGCAACGACATCGTGAGTTACCTGGCGGCGCACCCGAGGGCTGGTGATTTGATGGAGGGTACGGGCGGCGTGCGCAAGCTCCGCTGGGGTCGGGGTTCGCAGGGCAAGTCGGGGGGTGTTCGGATCATTTATTACGTACACAGCGAAGCAATGCCCTTGTACTTGTTGACCCTGTTTGCCAAAAACGAACGCGCCAACCTCAACCAAGCAGAGAGAAACGAGTTGGCGGGTCTGGTGGATCTGCTGGTCAACCTGTGGCTTGAACCATGAAAGGACGCGAACATGTCCAGCGCATTTGACAGCATCAAACAAGGCCTAAACGAGGCCGTGGCGCATGCCCGTTCAAAGGGCCAGTGTCCCGCCGGGGTTCGGGTGGTGCAGCCGCAGCCGGTGGACGTATCGCAACTGCGTGCGCGGCTGCAACTCAGTCAGGAGCAGTTTGCGGCCCGGTTCGGCTTTTCGGTGGCTACGCTGCGCCACTGGGAGCGCGGCGACCGCTCGCCCAGCGGGGCATCGCTGGTGTTGCTGAATGTGATTGATCGCAACCCCAAGGCGGTGCTTGACGCGCTGCGCTGATGGCTTGAGCACCGCTCAGCGCGGCCGCAAATCCAACACCCGCTTGGCCTTGCCTTGGCTGCGTTCCACACCGCCCTCGGCTTTGAGCTCGATCACTGCGCTGCTGCCCACATAGGTCTTGATGTCGTGCTGCAACGCGGCGGCGGCGGCTTGGGCCTCGGCACTGTCCACGGCCACTCCCGGGCGGGTTTCCACCCGCACCGTCAGGCCATCGAGCGGGCCTTCGCGAGTCAGCACACACAGGTAGTGCGGCGCCAGCGACGCTTGCTTGAGGATCAGCTCTTCGATCTGCGTGGGAAACACATTCACCCCGCGCACGATCATCATGTCGTCGCTGCGGCCGGTGATTTTTTCCATGCGGCGCATGGTGCGCGCGGTGCCGGGCAACAGGCGCGTCAGATCGCGGGTGCGGTAGCGGATGATGGGCAGCGCTTCTTTGCTCAGGCTGGTGAACACCAGTTCACCCAACTCGCCGTCGGGCAACACCTCGCCGGTGTCGGGGTCGATGATCTCAGGGTAAAAGTGGTCTTCCCAAATGGTGGGGCCGTCTTTGGTTTCCACGCATTCGCTGGCCACGCCCGGGCCCATCACTTCAGACAGGCCGTAGATGTCGACCGCGTCGATACCCATGCGCTGCTCAATCGCGCGGCGCATGTCGTTGGTCCAAGGCTCGGCGCCAAAGATGCCGGTGCGCAGCGAGGTGCTGCGCGGATCAATCCCCTGTCGCTCCAATTCGTCGGCAATGGCCAGCATATAGCTCGGCGTCACCATGATGATGGTGGGCTTGAAGTCCTGGATCAGCTGCACCTGGCGCTCGGTTTGGCCGCCACCAAAAGGCACCACCGTCAGGCCCAGCCGCTCGGCGCCGTAGTGCGCGCCCAAGCCGCCGGTGAACAGGCCGTAGCCATAGCTCACATGCACCATGTCGCCCGGCCGTGCGCCCGCTGCGCGGATGCTGCGCGCCACCAGAGCTGCCCAGGTGTCGATGTCCTTTTGGGTGTATCCCACCACCGTGGGTTTGCCGGTGGTGCCGCTGGACGCGTGGATGCGGGCGCACTGTTCGCGTGGCACGGCAAACAGGCCAAAGGGGTAGTTGTCGCGCAGGTCGGTTTTGACGGTGAAAGGAAACTTCGCCAAATCGGCCAGGCTGCGGCAATCGTCGGGGTGCACACCGGCGGCGTCGAACTTGGCCCGGTACACAGGTGAGTTCGCATACGCGTGGCGCAACGTGGCCTGCAAGCGCTTGCGCTGCAGCGCGCGCAGCTCGTCGATGCCGGCTTTTTCAATCGGGTCCAGCGCAAACGCCTTCATGGGGTGGCCTCCTCAAACACCTGACCGGGAATCACCGCGCTTTTGCCGCGGAACATGGCCACCACCTCGCCGCGTTGGTTGGTGACCTTCATGTCGTAAATGCCGTGCCGGCCCTGCAGCGTTTGCTCAACGCCTTCGCAGGTGAGCACATCGCCCTCATAGGCGGGCTTTAAAAACTCGATGCTGCAGCCCGCCGCCACCGCGTTTTTGTTGTGGCTGTTGCAGGCAAAGGCAAAGGTGGAATCGGCCAGGGTGAAGATGAAGCCGCCGTGGCAGATGCGGTGACCGTTGAGGTGCAGCGGCTTGACCGCCATGCGCAGCACGGCGCGGCCAAGCGTCACGCTCAGCAGCTCCATGCCCATGGTGTGTTTGCTGGCGGTGTCGACCGCGAACATGGTCTCGCCGACTTTGTGAGCGCGTTCATAGGCCCCCACGCTCCCGGCTGCGCCAGGTTCGCTGCCCCCCACGGGGGCTGATTCGCCTTGGGGCGGCCCTGCGTCGAATCCAGGCGTCATGCTTATTCCCCCTTGAAACGCGGCGCGCGTTTTTCGCGAAAGGCCATCACGCCTTCGATGTAGTCGTGCGTGCGGCCCAGCGCCGACTGGGTGTCGCGCTCCACATCCAGTTGCTGATCGAAGCTGCGGGTGCCGGCCTCGCGCAGCAGGGTGCGGGTGGCCACCAGCGCGGCGGTGGGCATCGCGGCCAGTTTGTCGGCCAGCGCCAGCGATGCGCTCAGGCAGTCGTCGGCGACGTCCCACACCAAGCCCCAGTCCTTGGCCTGTTGGGCGCCCAGCTTGTCGCCGGTCATGGCCAGGCCCAGCGCACGCGACAGGCCCAGCCGCTCCACCAGCAGCCAGCTGCCGCCGGCGTCGGGGATCAAGCCGATCTTGCTGAACGCCTGGATGAAGCTGGCGTTGGGCGCGGCAATGGCCATGTCGCAGCACATGGCGAGCGAAGCGCCCGCGCCGGCCGCCACCCCGTTGACCGCCGCCACGCTGGGCATGCGCAGGCGCGCCATGCGCCGCGCGGTCGGGTTGAACGCCTGCTCGATGATCGGGCCCGGGTCGGCGCGCTGCACCAAGTCGGGGCCAGGCTCAAAGTCAAATGCCGATAAATCCGCCCCGGCACAAAAGCCACGCCCGGCTCCGGTGATCACCAAGGCGCGGATGCTGCGGTTGGCCTCGGCCTGATCCAGCGCGCGCCACAGCGCCTGGTGCATGGGCAGATCGAAGCTGTTGAGGTTGTCGGGCCGGTTGAGGGTGACCACGGCCACCGCACCCCGCTCTGAGTAGAGGATGGATTCGCTCATTGTGTTTGTCTCCTGTTGCCACTGTAGCATTCACCGACCGATCGGTTGGTTAATGTTTTCCCGAAGCCGCCCCTCACGCCAGTCGGTGGACCGTCCCGCCCCATGCGCAGGCGGCACAGGTGGGGCTATAGTGCGGCTTGAGTTACGTAAACGTCAATGGAGACTTGTCGCATGAACACCCCCGAACTGATTCTGGTGAGCACCCAAGGCCGCGTCGGCATCGTCACGCTGAACCGCCCCAAAGCGCTCAACGCCTTGAACGGCCAGCTCATGGACGAGCTGGGCGCCGCCCTCAAAGCCTTCGACGCCGACCCCGAGATCGGCTGCATGGTCATCACCGGCAGCGAAAAAGCCTTTGCCGCCGGAGCCGACATCGGCGCCATGGCCACATACACCTTCGCCGACGTCTACAACAGCGACTACATCACCCGCAACTGGGAAACCATCCGCACCATCCGCAAGCCGGTGATTGCGGCGGTCAGCGGTTTTGCACTGGGTGGCGGCTGTGAACTGGCCATGATGTGCGACGTCATCATCGCCGCCGACAACGCCAAGTTTGGCCAGCCCGAGATCAAGCTGGGCATCATCCCCGGCGCCGGCGGCACCCAGCGCCTGCCGCGCGCCGTGGGCAAAGCCAAGGCCATGGACCTGGTGCTCACCGGCCGCATGATGGACGCCACCGAGGCCGAACGCGCCGGCCTGGTCAGCCGCGTGGTGCCGCTGGACAAGCTGATGGACGAAACACTCGCCGCCGCACTCACCATCTGCGGCTTTGGCCTGCCCAGCGTGATGGCGGCCAAAGAGGCAGTCAACCGCGCCTTTGAGGGCACGCTGGCCGACGGCGTGATGTTTGAACGCCGCCTGTTCCACGCGCTGTTTGCCACCGAAGACCAAAAAGAAGGCATGGACGCGTTTGTCAACAAACGTGCGCCCGCTTTTAAGCACCGCTGAACCTGCATCACCCGCACAGAAGGAACCCGCCATGTCCGCCATTGACGCCTTGCTGTGCGCCGCCGACAACGGCCTGCGCACCCTGTTTGCCAAACCGGTGGCCGCCCGGCCCACGCCACAGCCCAGCGTGGTGGCCGACGACAGTGGTCTCACCCCCGAGGAAAAAGCCCTGTCGGGTGCGCTGATGCGGGTCAACCATGTGGGCGAGGTGTGCGCGCAGGCGCTCTACAACGCCCAGGCCCTGGCCGCGCGCTGGCCCGCTGGCGGCCGCGCGCCCGACGAGCGCCTGGCGCGCCACTTGGAAGCCGCCAGCCGCGAAGAAACCGACCACTTGGCCTGGACCAAAGAACGGCTGGACGCCCTAGGCGCGCGCCCCTCGCTGCTCAACCCGCTGTGGTACGCCGGCGCCTTTGGCATTGGCCTGCTGGCCGGCCAGGTGGGGCGCGGCGTGAGCCTGGGTTTTGTGGTGGAAACCGAGCGCCAGGTGGAAGCGCACTTGGACAGCCACATGAACCGCCTGCCCCCAGGCGACCACGCCTCACGCGCGGTGGTGGCCCAAATGGCGGCCGACGAAGCCGAGCACGCCCGCGACGCCCAGCACCACGGCGCGGCCGAGTTGCCCGCGCCGGTGAAGGCGGTGATGCAAGGCGTGGCCAAGGTGATGACGACCGTGGCGCACCGGGTGTGAGCCCTGCGCAGCCTTCAGCGCCGCACCATCCGCGTCGACTCCCGCACCACCAGCTCGGCCGCGATCACTTTCGACGGCGGGGTGCGTTTGGCCATCAGGTCGAGCAGCGCGCGCGCAGCGGTCTGCCCGACCTCGTACACCGACTGGCGCACCGAGGTCAGCGGCGGCAGGGTGAAGGCCGAGTGCGGCAGGTCGTCAAAGCCCACCAGCGACACATCGTCGGGCACGCGCAGGCCGGCGCGGTGCAGGGCCAGGCGGGCGCCGTAGGCCATTTGGTCGTTGGCGGCGATGACCGCTGAAAACAGGCCCCCCGATTGCAGCAAGGTGCTCATGGCCCGAAAGCCGCCCGATTCTTGAAAGTCGCCCATGACCACCAGTTGGGCATCAAAGCCCGGTGCGTATTTGTCCATTTCGCGGCGAAAGCCTTCTAGCCGGTGCGCGGCGTCGGGGTGGTCCAACGGGCCCGAGATAAAGGCAATTTGCCGGTGGCCCATGGCGTGCAGGTGCTGCACCGCCAGGCGGGCGCCCTCTTCGTTGTCGTAGTCCAGGCTGAACAAGCGCTCGGCGCTCAGGCGCCGACCGGTCACCACCACCGGCAAGGTCTGCGCCACCTGCAGCAGCGCGGCGTCGGACAGGCGGCCGGTGAGCACAATCAGCCCGTCGACTTTGCGTTCCTGCAGCAGGGCCAGACGGCTGGCTTCTTCGGCCTCGTTCCAGTGGCCGCTGACAAACAGCGGGGCGTAGTGGGCCTGGTGCAGTTCGTCTTCAATGCCACGCAGGGCTTCGCCGTAATAGGGGCTGTCGATGTATTGGGTGAGCACGCCCACGCTCATGGTGCGTCCACCGGCCAAGCTGCGCGCCACCGGGTCGGGCTTAAAGCCCAGCTCGTT
The DNA here is from genome assembly GCA_945869245.1 of Hydrogenophaga intermedia. Taxonomy (GTDB): domain Bacteria; phylum Pseudomonadota; class Gammaproteobacteria; order Burkholderiales; family Burkholderiaceae_C; genus Hydrogenophaga; species Hydrogenophaga intermedia_B. The sequence continues at coordinate 277 of CAMBOY010000039.1, read as the reverse complement.
GATCATGCTTTCCACCAGGGCGCGCTTTTCGGCGCTGACCTTGGCGGTGCCGTTCAAGATGCGCGACACGGTGCTGGGCGACACCCCAGCCCGCTCGGCCACCATACCCAAGGTGGGTCGCCCACGCTGCACGGGGTGCACGGGGCGTTCTTTGCGGATGGCGCCAGCGGTGGCAGGTGGGTGGGCTTTTTTGTTCATGCAACGGGACTCAACGGAAGCTGGGCCGCATTGTGCGTCGATTTGAACCCTGCCACCATGGTAGCTACCAGTAGCCGCG
>CAMBOY010000038.1 GCA_945869245.1 Hydrogenophaga intermedia | reverse complement strand
AAACGGCGTGGAGGCCGCGCTGCGCGCCAACCCCGGCGCCAAGGTCATCGCCTGCGCCTGGGATGGCGGCGCCCTGGGTGCCAAGGCCGCACTGATGGCCGCTGGCAAAAAGCCCGGCGACATCAAGATCGCCGGTTTTGACGGCTCACCCGGTGGCCTGGACATGATGAAGGACGGCTGGCAACAAGCCAACGCGGCGCAAATGCTGGCCAAGATCGGCCGCGTGGGTGTGGAAACCGCGATTGCCGCCGCCCGTGGCGAGACGGTCGAGACCCGCATCGACACCGGCTCTTTCCTGGTGTTGCCCGAGAACGTGGACCAGTTCGCCCAAGAGTCTGGCGTGGGCCAGTTCATGAAGGTGAAGTGATGCGATGCGGGGCCATTGGGCCCCGCAGGTTCAGCCAGCGCCCCGGTGGCGCTGGCGCTGTGTGCTGTGGCAATCCTTTGGTGTTTGTATGAAATCCCTCACCCGACAAGAGTGGTACGGTGCTTTGGTGGCCGTGCTCGTGCTCGGCGCCCTGCTCTCGCTGGCGTCCCCCTATTTCCTGACCACAGGCAACCTGTCCAATGTGCTGGTGCAAGCCTCGGTGATCGCCTTGCTGGCGGGTGGGCAAACCTTTGTGATTTTGACCGCCGGCGTGGACCTGGCGGTGGGCGCCGTGACCGCTTTGGCCGGCGCCATCGCCGGCCATCTGATGCTCAAAATGGGCGTGGACCCCTACCTGGCCATGCTGGTGGCACTCGGCATTGGCCTGGCCGTGGGTGGCTTCAACGGCTACCTGGTCGCCTTCGTGGGCATTCCGTCTTTTATCGTCACGCTCGGTGGCCTGACCTTGTGGCGTGGCCTGGCGTTCGACGCCACCGGCGGCTTTGACAACGCCGGCCTGCCCGACCCCTTCCCCTTCATCGGTTACGGCACGGTGTTCGGTGTGCCCATGCCCACCGTCATCATGGTGGCGGTGTTTGTGCTGATGGCCTTTGTGCTGTCCAGCACCAAGCTCGGCCGTTATGTGTATGCCATCGGCTCCAACGAGATGGGCGCGCGCCAGGTGGGCATCAACATCCGCTGGGTCAAGCTCGGCGTGTATGTGGTCTCGGGCCTGGCCTGCGGGCTGGCCGCCATTGTGTTGATGGCGCGCATGGATTCGTCCAGCGGCAAAATGGCGCAGAACTTCGAACTCGACGCGATCGCGGCGGTGATTCTGGGCGGCACCTCGCTGTTTGGTGGCCGTGGCAGCATCTGGGGCAGCTTGCTGGGCGCGGTGCTCATCACCATGATCCGCAACGGCATGAACCTGCTGGAGATTTCGCAGTTCAAACAGATGATGGCGATTGGCGCGGTGGTGATCATCGCGGTGTGGATCGATGTGCTGCGCCGCCAGCACCTGCTCAAGAAATGACAACACCCCCCGAGGGCAAGATGAACAAGCGTGTGATGGTGCTGGGCGAAGCCCTGATGGACTGTGTGGCCCAAGACAATGGCCAGCTACTGCCCCTGATGGGTGGCAGCCCCTACAACATGGCGCGCGCCGCTGCGCGCCGGGGCGCCACAGTGGCCTACCTCAACCCCTTGTCCACCGACCGCTTTGGCCAGCAACTGGGCGCGCAGCTGCAGGCCGACGGCGTGGCCACACCCGGTGGCAACAGCCGCCTGCCCACCTCACTGGCGGTGGTGCAGATCAACAACGGCCAACCGAGCTACGGCTTTTACCGCGACGGCATTGCCGACCGCGACACCAGCGTTGAAGGGCTGCTGGCCCAGCTCGACGGCCCGCCGCCCGGCGTGCTGCACACCGGCTCGCTGCTGCTGGTGCCGCCGGAGCACGACAAAACCCTGGCGGTACTGGCTGGGGCGCGAACGCGCGGCTGGACCATCAGCGTCGATGTGAACCTGCGCCCCTTGCTGGCCGCCGACCTGGCCGCCTATGTGCAGGCGGTGCTGGCGGTGCTGCCACACACCGACTGGCTCAAGGCGAGTGACGAAGATCTAGAAACACTGGGTTTGGAAGGCGTGCGCCGGACCAATGCCGCCGCACTGGTGCGCGAACTGCGCCAGCGCGCCGGTGCAGGCCGGCTGTCGCGGGTGGCCCTGACCTTTGGTGGCGACGGTGCGTATCTCGATGCGGACGGCGAGGCCGCAGAGGCCGATGTGCCCAAGGTGCAAGTGGTCGACACCGTCGGTGCGGGAGACACCTTCTGGGGCAACTGCGTGGCCGACTGGGCGCTAGAGCACGGCGGAGCTGAACGCTGCGCCAGCACCCTGCGCCACGCCATGGTGGCGGCCGCCATCAACTGCAGCCGCCAGGGCTGCCAGCCGCCCACTTGGGCCGAAACACAAGGGGGTGTGCCTGCTTAATCACTGGCCAGACGCCCAAGAAAAAGCCCCGCCAAGCGGGGCTTTTTCTTGGATCGGAATGGATCAAGCCGCCATACCGGGATTGCCAGCCATGCCCACGATGGTGGGCGTGTTGATCTTGACGTTCTTGATCACTTTCTTGTTGCGCAGGTAACCCGAGACCACGTCCCAGATCGGCTCGCCCTGCACACCCTCTTGCACCGAGGCCCAGCCAGCGACTTTGTACTTTTTGTCGGCCTCGATCGGCTTGCCCTTGAGCATCATGTTGTTGATGCGCTGGCCCATGGGCGCGTTGGGGCTGCAGCTGTAGGTCATGCCGCCCACACGCACCATGTCGCCGCCCTGCTGGAAATACGGGTCGGGGTTGAAGATGTTGTCGCACACGTCTTCCATGATCTCCTTGATCTGGACGCCGGTGAACTCGTTGACCGTGGTGGCCGGGTAGGTCATGGCCATCTGGTCCATCATGCGTTCGTAGGTGATGGTGTCGCCCGGCAGCAGCGAGGTGCCCCAGCGCACCCCCGGCGAAAACGCCATGTCGGTGCCCTTCACTTCCATCAGCGCGTCGCAGATAATCTGGTCCCACGAGCCATTGAAGTTGCCACGGCGGTAGAGCAGCTCTTCGGTCACAGCGAGTTTTTCGTCGAGCTTGGCCTGGTAAGGCGCGCGCACTTTGTCGATGAAGGCCTGCATCTCCTTGTCGGCCTCGATCAGGTTGGCAAACACCGGCAACAGACGGTACTGGAAGCCTTGTACCTTGCCACCGCGCACGTCGAAGTCGAGCACACCGAGGAACTTGCTGTTCGAGCCGGCGTTGGTGACCAGCGTCTGGCCGCCGCCGTTTTTGACAATGGTGGGCGCGGGCATGCCGTCGTGGGTGTGACCGCCCAGAATAGCGTCGATGCCGCGCACACGCGAGGCCATTTTGATGTCGACGTCCATGCCGTTGTGCGACAGCACCACCACCGCCTGGCAGCCCTCGGCGCGCGCCTGATCGACCATTTTTTGCATGTGCTCGTCCTGGATGCCAAAGGTCCAGTCGGGCACCATGTGGCGCGGGTTGGCGATCGGGGTGTAGGGAAAGGCCTGGCCGATCACCGCGATCTTGACGCCGTTGATCTCGCGCGTGGTGTAGGGCTTGAAGACCAGGTCTTCAAAGTCGGTGGTCTTGACGTTCTGCGCCAGAAAGTCGATCTGGCCCTTGAAGTCTTTCTCCACAATCTCTTGCACCCGCTTGGCGCCGAAGGTGAACTCCCAGTGCGGGCACATCATGTTCACGCCCAGCAGCTTGCAGGCGTCGACCATGTCCTGGCCGTTGGTCCACAGCGAGGTGGCCGAACCCTGCCACGTGTCGCCACCATCGAGCAGCAGCGCGTGCGGGCGGCTGGCTTTGAGTTGTTTGACCAAGGTGGCCAAGTGCGCAAAGCCGCCGACCTTGCCGTAGGTCTTGGCGGCTTGGCTGAAATTCAAGTAGGTGAAGGCGTGTGCGGCAGCGGTGTTGGGCTTGAAGCCGAAATGTTTGAGCAGCTGGTCGCCCACAATGTGGGGCGGCTTGCCCAAGGCGCTGGCCACACCCAGGTTCACATTGGGCTCGCGGAAATAAATGGGCTGCAGCTGAGCGTGGCAGTCGGTGAAATGCAGGAAGCTGACGTTGCCAAACTTGGGCACGTCGTACAGGCGCTCGCCCGCGCCGGGCTTGGCAGCCAACACGTCCTGGTGGTGCAAGGCCATCCCGCCAGCCCCTGCGATGGCCAGCACTTGCATGAATTCACGGCGACTCAGACTCATAACATTCCTTCTTCATTGAATACTGATATTTACCGGCCAAAAAATGAGCCGGACCGGCCGCCGCGTGGCGGCCGGGGTGCTCATCACTGGTTGACGGGCGACTTCGGGTCGAGCAACAAGGCCATCACATGCTTGAGCTGCTGCTCATTCAAAATGCCCATGTGGCCGGCGCGTGGCATCTGCGAGCAAGCGTTGTAAGCGCGTGCGTTGTACAGCTTGCCCCAGGTGTACTCCACGATGGCTTTGGAGGCCGCGCTGTCAGGGTCGCTCACGCCACGCAGCTTGCCGTAGTTGTACAGGCTCGGGCCCAGAGTGCCAAACGAGATTTCCTCTTTGCTGATTTGGTGGCAGTTGTAGCAATTGCCGCCGCTGACCACTTTCGCGTCGTCGGTCCAGGTGAGGCCGCGGCCGCTTTGGGCAATGGTCTCGCCCTGCTTCCAGTCGCCCAGAAACTTGCCGTCGGAAGGCCATTTGATGGTCTTCATATTGGCCTCTTCAATCGCCTTGGCCGCTTTGTCGTCCAGCGGCTTGCCGGCCACATCGGCCTGGGCGCAGGCGGCGTTGGCTTGGTCCTGGTCCAGGCGGCTGAGTTTGGCAATGCCACGCTCTTGGAACGAGGCCTTGGTCATGTCGGCGGTCAGCTTGTCGTAATCGGCCGACGAGGGGCCGGTGCTGCAAGCGGTCAACACCAGGGCGGTCAGGGGCAACAGGGTCCATGCAAAGGATTTGTTCATGTGTGTCTCCTGGTGGTTCAGCGCTTGATGGCGGGCACAGCGGACTCGGCGCCTTTGGCGTTCACGCCCATGTAGACGGACAAAGCGATGGTCACGTCGCTGCCGAACTTGGGCTCAGGCCAGCGCATCTGGCGGTAGCAATCGTTCAAACGCAGTTGCATGCTCCACATCTGGCCGTTGGACACCCGGTAGGCGGGCCAGGCGGCAAAGCCAACGCCATCGCCTGGGTTCTTGGTCAGGTTGGGCAGGTCTTGCAAACGGATGCGTTTGCCGTCTTCGCCGTGGCAGGACGCGCACGAAAAATCATGGGTGCCGCCGCGCATGAAGAAGGAACGCTTGCCAGCCTCAAACATGGCTTTTTCTTGCGGCGTGGTCTGCGGCAGGTTGAATCGCATGCCTTTGGATTCGGTAGCGACGTAGGTGGCCAGCGCGGTGACATTGGCCATCTCGCCCCGACCAAAGGGGGTTTTGTTGATCTCAGCGGCGTTGAACCCCTGCAGAGTTTCCATACAGGTCACCAGACGCGACTCCAAGTCTTGCACCCGGCCAGTGTCTTTGAAGAACCGTGGCAACTCGACAAAAGCGCCCTTGATCACGCCTGGGCCTTTGCCCAAATCGCATTGCTCCAAGCTCGCGTTTTTGGGGCCGCGTTTTTGCTTCCACAAGCCCTCGCCCCGGGCCTCAAACAGCTCGGCAGGGTTGCCGTCTTGCAGCATTTCCCGGTACTTGGCAATGCCGTCGGCCGCGCTTTGGGCCTGTGCCGCCGCAGCAGCACCCAGGGCCACAACAGCCACAGCCAGTGCATGGTGTTTCATCGGAATCTCCTTTTGTTATCGACCATCAAAAAACGGCCAGGGTTTGACGCTGGCCGTTGCAGGGGGTGGGCTCGATCAGGCCACTGCCGCTTCGTCGGTGCGGCTCTGGCCTTTGTTGTCGGTCCACTTGACCACCACCTTGTCGCCCTTGGCTGCGCCCTTGAACTTAAAGGACAGGAAAGGGTTTTGCGACACAGCGGTGCTCCAAGCGGCCTTGAGCACGGTTTTACCGTTGTGGGTCGCTTCCACATCGGTGATGTAGTGGGCGGGCACGGTCGCGCCAGCGGCGTCGCGGCGCTGGCCGGTTTCCATGACGTGCGACATCAGCACACGAACGGTGGTTTCATCGCCGGCCAGATTGGCTCGGATACGCATCGGGTCTGCCATGTTGGGACTCCTTGAATCGGTTCAGAGAAAAATCAAAAGCGCCAAAGACCCATCAGCCGCCGCAGCCGCCGAGAGTGACCTTGGTTTCCTTGGTGGCGGAGTACAGCTTGCCGTCGGCCTTGACCACGGCCACCACGTTGGTGCTTTGGCCCATGCGCACACGGGTCTGGATGTCGGGCGCGGTGCCAGCCGGAATGGTGAAGGCGGCCGCCAAGGGGCTCGGGTTCTTTTCCACCAACAGATACATCTCGGTGGTGTTGGGCAACTTGCTGTTGGCGCCCACGGGCACCACAGCGCCGTTTTCGGCGATGTCGGGCGACACAATGCTCACCTGGTCGTTGGCGGCGGCTGCGCCACCCACGGCCTTGAGCGCGTCGGCGAGGTTCTTGGCGTCAAAGCCAGCGCGGCCAGCGCTCTGGGCTTGGGCCGGGGTCACGATGCCGAGGGACACCAGCGTGGCCAAAGCCCCGGTGGTTTTCAGTGCGGTACGGCGATTGGCGTGCATATCAAACTCCTTGCTACAAAAAAGGTTCACTTGTCGGGCGCGCCGGCAAGAATCCAGGCGGCGAGCAGTTTCAGCTCGTCGTCTTTTAAGGTGGGCTGCGGCGGCATCGGCACTGGGCCATACACGCCGGAGCCACCCGACTTGATGCGAGCGGCTACCTTGGCCACTGCGTCGGCTTGGCCTTTGTGCTTGGCCGCCACGTCTTTGTAAGACGGTCCCACCATTTTTCGGTCAACGGCATGACAGGCTAGGCAAGCCTTTTGTGCAGCCAGCGCTTTGGCGGCGGCGGCGTCCACAGTGGCGTGGGCTGCGCCCGCGCTGAGCAATCCGGCCATCAGGGCCACAGAGGCAAATTTCATCGTCATAGCTTAAGGTCTCCAGAAAAAAACGGACTTGGGGATTACCAGAAAATCAGCATATTGGAGCAGACTGAATTCACTGGGCTCCTGCGGCGATCCACTGCGCCATGGCTTTGGCAGCGGAGTCACTGACTTGAGGCTGGGCGGGCATGGGAATCGCACCCCACACGCCGGCACTGCCTTCTTTTATCTTAGCCACCAAATACGCTTCTAGGTTGGCTTTGCCTTTGTGCTTGGCGGCAATCTCGTTGAAGCCAGGGCCAACAATCTTGTTTTTGATGCCGTGGCACGCGGTGCAGCTGTTCGACGCCAGCAGCGCTTTGACATCGCCGCCCGCACCGCCGGCTTGCGCCACCACCACCACAGCGGCGGCTGCAGCGCCCGCAGCAGGCAGACTCTTGGGCGCGGGCTGGGTGGTGTCGGCACCGCGCACCGGACCGATCACCCGGTTTTGCTGCTGGATGTTGCCATGCGCGTCGCGGGCAAAGTCGGGCAGGAAGGAGCGCACTTTGGGGTCGACCGCGCAGTCCTTCATGCAGGCGACGTTCTTCACATCGCCCTTGCCGTCCACCCGCCACATCGGCTCAAAAAACACCATGCCATTGCGGTTGGGCATGCGCTTTTGCACCTCGGCGATGTTTTTGTCGCTCAACACAAAGTCTGCCGGCACCACGTCGGCCAAATGCAGGATGTAAGCCACCGTACCAAACACCTCATCGGGTGTCAGCGTCTTGGGGTTGTTCCAAGGCATGGCGCGGTTGATGTAGTCCCAGAGGGTGGAGACGGTGGCCACCTTCATCATGGTGGTCTTTTGGGGTGCGGTCACTGGGCCGCCCTCGACCAAACCGGCCACGCGCCCGGTTTCGATGTCCTTTTTGGTGGTGCCACCCACGATGGGGGTAAACACTTCGTTGGACTCACCAAAGTCGCCGTGGCAGGATGCGCACTTGGCAACCCACACCTGCTCGCCCAGACTCACAGAGCCCGCACCTTTGGGCAAGCCTTTGAAGTCGGGGCGCACATCGATGTCCCAGGCCTTGACTTCGGCGGCGGTGGCGTCGCGGCCCATGTTGTGCCACGGTTTGGTTTGGGCGTGGACCGCGCCCACAGCCACAGCGGAGAGTGCCGCCACCAGAGCGGTCTGGCGAAAGAGAGTGAACAAGGATTTCATCAGTACACCTGCACGTTGGAGACTTCACCGTTTTCGGACACCAGCCAGCTCTGGATCGCGTTCTGGTGGTAGACCGAGCGGGTGCCGCGCACCGCGCGCAGTTGGTTGATCTTGGGCTGCACGTAGCCGGTGCTGTCGATGGCGCGCGCCTGCAGAATCGCGGGTTTGCCATCCCACACCCAGTCGATGTTGAAACGGGTACAGGCCTTGGGCAGAATCGGTCCTTCAAGCCGTGCGGTGCGCCAGTTGCGGCCACCGTCGACCGACACATCCACCCGCTTGATGGAGCCTCGGCCCGACCAGGCCAAGCCGGTGACGTTGTAATAGCCTTTGTCGAGCAGGGTTTGCCCAGCCGACGGGGTGGTGATGACCGACTTGCACTCCTGGATGCCGGTGTATTGGCGGTGGGTGCCATCGGGCATGTGGTCGATGTAGTGCACCGCCTCGTCCTTGGTGGCGTACTTCTGGTCGCCCACTTCGATGCGGCGCAGGTACTTGACCCAACTCACACCTTGCACGCCCGGCACCACCAGGCGCAGCGGGTAGCCGTTTTCGGGTCGCAGCATTTCACCGTTCATGGCCCAGGCGACGATGCAGTCGTCCATCGCCTGATCGATGGCAATGGTGCGGGTCATGGACGAGCCGTCTGCACCTTCGGCCAGCACGTACTTGCCATTTTTCTTGTCGACACCGCACATCTCCAACAAAGTGGACAGCAGCACCCCGGTGAACTCGGAGCAGCTGATCATGCCGTGGGTGTACTGCACCGTAGGCACCGCCACATTGCCCCATTCGGTGGCCGAGTTGGCGCCGCATTCGATGAAGTGGATGCGCGAGACGCTGGGCAGGCGCATCAGGTCGTCCATGGTGAACACCCGCTGGCGCTTGACCAAGCCGTTGATCATCAGGCGGTGCTTGGACGGGTCGATGTCCCACCAGCCCTGGTGGTGGCGCTCGAAGTGCAACCCGCTGGGCGTGATGATGCCGAACAGGCCTTGCAGCGGGGTGAAGCTGACCGAGGCGGCGTCCACGCGGGTCAGGCCCGGGCTCTGGCGCCGGCGCAGATTGGTTTCCCATTTGCTGGGCTGGCCGTAGCCGGGGTCCATGGCCACGGGCATGCCCAGGCCGGTGCTGTGCTCGGGCAGCTTGAGGATGGCGTCTTCGCCTTCGGCGGCCATGACCTTGGTGGCCGCAGTGGCACTGGCCACCGCACCGGCACCCATGGCCAGGGCTTTGCCCATGAAGCTGCGGCGCGCTTTGCGGGCCACTTCCAGCTGCTCGCCGGTCAAATGGTTTTCTGGGGCAGGAATCACCCGCCCGATGACTTCGCTCAGGTCTTTTGACACTTGCTTCTACCTTCGATGGAATAAAAAAGAACAGCACCACCGCGTCGTGGCGCCGCTCGCCGACAGCGGCCACCCACTGCGCAGAGAGCCAATCGGCCAGACACCACGGCGCGTGTGCGCGGGCCCTCTAAGTGGCGGGCCACTGACCCGGCTTACCCTCGTCCTCAACACTTGCGCAGTCCAATATATTATTGAATGCTGATATAACGATTAGTGTAAACCCTGACCCGCCGCGACACCTGACACCGGCCTTTCAGGCCGGGTCGCCGACGTTCATCGCGCTTACCCGACCCTGACGAACACCCCGGGTTTTTCCTAGGGTTTTCACGTTGCCGCGCGTCTGTCCGACGGCGTTACGATCTCAATCGCAATATGCGTAATTACTGATGCAACAAAGCCTTTGATCAGGACCAGTCTGCCGTGCCGCCTTGGGTGGCATTGTTGGCAGATTGCGCCAATAATCGGCGTCGTTTTTCACAGGAGAACCCCATGAAGAAAACCCCCCAATGGATCGCGGCCGCCGTGCTGTGTGGCGCCTCGCTGGCGGCTCACGCTCAGGTCAGCCAGGTGCGCGTCTGGGCCGCTGCCTGCGCCAATTGCCACGGCACCGAAGGTCGGGCTGAGCCCGGCATGGCCTCACTGGCTGGCAAAACCGACATCGCCCAACAGATGCTGGACTTCAAAAGCGGCCGCAAGCCCGCCACCCTGATGCACCAAATTGCCAAGGGCTACAGCGACGAACAAATCCAACAAATCGCGGCCTACTTTGCCGCCCTGAAGAAATAAGGAGCGCGCACCATGCAACGCCGACAATTTGTACAGACTCTCGGTGCCGGCTCTGCGCTGGCGGGCTTGGGCGCCATCAGCGGCTGCGCGGCCACCGGCGGCAAAGGCCCCCATGTGGTGGTGATCGGTGGTGGCTACGGTGGCGCCACCGCCGCCAAGTACCTGCGCCTGTTCTCCGACGGTGCGGTGCAGGTCACCTTGGTGGAGCCCAGCGCCGCATTTGTGTCCTGCCCAATTTCCAATCTGGTCCTGCAAGGCAGCAAGACCATGGCCGACATCACCACGCCCTACGACAACCTGAGCAAGCGCCACGGTGTCAAGGTGGTGCGCGACGTGGCCGCCAGCATCGACGCCGACAAGCGCGTGGTCAAGCTCGCCAGTGGCGGTGAGCTGTCCTACGACCGCTTGATCGTGTCGCCTGGCATCGACTTCATGTGGAACACCTTGCCCGGCATGAGCAAGCCCGGCGCACAAGACAAGGTGCTGCACGCCTGGAAAGCCGGCGCCCAAACCGTGGCCCTGCGCAAACAGCTCGAAGCCATGCCCGACGGCGGCGTGTACGCGCTCACCATTCCGCTGGCTCCCTACCGCTGCCCGCCCGGCCCGTACGAGCGCGCCTGCATGGTGGCCAACTATTTCAAAAAGGCCAAGCCCAAGAGCAAGGTGCTGATCCTGGACGCCAACGACGACATTCAGTCGAAAAAAGGCCTGTTCACGAAGGCCTGGGATGAGCACTACAAAGGCATCATCGAGTACCGCCCCAAGCACAAACTCGCCGATGTGGATGCCGCCACCAACACCTTGAAGTTCGAGTTCAACGACGACATCAAGGCAGCGGTGCTCAATGTGGTGCCCGATATGCGCGCCGGCGACATCGCGGTCAAGACCGGCATGGCCACCGCCAACGGCCGCTGGTGCGAGGTGGACTTCCTGACCTTCGAATCCAAAGCGGTGAAAAACGTGCACGTGCTCGGCGACGCGATCCAGATCGCGCCGGCCATGCCCAAATCGGGCCACATGGCCAACCAACACGGGAAAACCTGTGCTGCCGCTGTGGTGAACCTGCTGATGGGCAAAGAGCCGCCGCAGCTGCCACTGTATGCCAACACCTGCTACAGCTTCGTGACCGACGAAGACGTGGTGCATGTGGCCAGCGTGCACCGCTACGATGCCGAGCGCAAGACCATGGTCACGGTGCCGGGTTCGGGCGGTGTGTCGGCGGCCGCCAGCGAGCTTGAGGGGCGTTACGCACACGCCTGGGCTCGCAACATCTGGGCCGATACCCTGGCTTGATTCGCGTGATGAGCCCCGGCTGCGGCCGGGGCTTTTTTGCGCGCTAATATTTGTTTGAGGTTATGCAATGAAGTTCTCTCGCTCCGTGATTGCCCCCTGGCTGGGTGCCGCCCTCCTGGCTACCGTCAGCGCCAACGCCTGGGCACAAGCCGACGAAGCCCGCGCCAAACGCATAGCCGGCGGCTCCTGTTTTCTGTGTCACGGCGCCAATGGCGAATCCACCAGCGAGGTCTTCCCCCGCTTGGCCGGACAAAACGCCGAATACATCGCCAAGCAGCTGGCGGCCTACAAGTCCGGGCAGCGCAAAAGCACGGCCATGGCCGATATGGTGGCCAAGCTGACCCCCGATGAGATGCTGGCGCTGGGCAGGTACTACGAGAAAATGACGCCGCCCAAAGAAGCGGCCAAAGACCCCCAACTCGCTGGCATGGGCCAATACATTTACCACCAGGGCAACAAGTTCAGCGGCGTGCCGGCTTGCGCCAGTTGCCATGGTGCCAACGGCGAAGGGCAGGCCAACCTGCCACGTCTGGCATCCCAGATACCCGGCTACACCTTGACTCAGCTCAAGCAGTTCAACAAACGCGACCGCACCAACGACAACGCGGTGATGCACATGGTGGCCGAAAAAATGACCGAGCTGGAAATGGCGTCGGTGGCCGAATACCTGGGCGGCAAGTGAGGCAGCGGGCGCGCGGCACGGCCTAGCTACGCGCCCACAAGCTGGTACAAACGGGGGCATGAGCACCCCCGACACCACAGCCGAGGCGCACGAGCGCATCACCCAGCTGGAAATCAAACTCAGCTATGCCGAAGACCTGCTCGACACCCTCAACGCCCTGGTGACGCAGCAGCAAGACAGCATCGACCGGCTGCTGCATGAAGTGAGCCAGTTGCGCCGCCGGCACGGCGACGAGGCGCAACCCACATTCCGCAGCTTGCGCGACGATCTGCCACCGCACTACTGAAGGTGGACAATTGCCGTCTTTTGTTTGACTTTCCTGTTTGCACCATGACCGATACCCGCCCCGCCCTGCCCGACCACCTGTCCATCGACCCGCGCAGCCCGCACCATGTGGCCGCCGTGTTTGAGCACGACATTGGCATCCGTTTCCAGGGCAAGGAACGCTTTGATGTGAGCGAGTACTGCGTGAGCGAGGGCTGGATCAAAGTGCCCGCAGGCAAAGCGCTGGACCGCAAAGGCCAGCCGCTGCTGATCAAGCTCAAAGGCGTGGTCGAAGCGTTCTACAAAGACTGAACACGCCCCCCGGAGCGCCGGCGCGTCAGGCCAGCCGGCCGCTGCGGTAGTCGTTGATGGCGGCGATGATCTCGGCTTGGCTGTTCATCACAAACGGGCCGTACTGCACAATCGGCTCGCCCAGCGGCTTGCCCGCCACCAGAATGGCGCGCGCCCCGGCGCGACCCCGCAGCCGCACACCGTCGGTGTCTGGGGTATTCGCCAGCACCGCCATGTGCTTGAGCGGCAGTGCGGTGTCGCCCAGCTGCACAGCGCCTTCGTAGGCCACCACAAAAGCGTTGTGGTCAGCCGCCAGGGGCTGCTCGAACACCGCATCGCGGGTGAAGTGCAGCACCAGGTACAGCACCTCGGTCGCCTCGCGCTGCACGCCACCGACCACGCCGTGGCTGGCGCCAGCGATCACGCTCACCTGCACACCGTCGGGTGTGTCAAACGCCGGCACGTCGTCGGCCTGAAAGTCGCGGTACCAAGGCGCGCACATCTTGTCTTTGCCCGGCAGGTTCAGCCAGAGCTGAAAGCCCTCCATGCGGCCTTCTTCCTGCTCAGGCAGTTCGGAATGGATCACGCCGCGCCCAGCGGTCATCCACTGCACGCCGCCGTTTTGCAGCAAGCCTTGGTTGCCTGCGCTGTCGCGGTGGCGCATGCGCCCCGCGATCATGTAGGTGATGGTCTCAAAGCCCCGGTGCGGATGGTCGGGAAACCCGGCGATGTAGTCGTCCGCTTGGTCGCTGCCAAATACGTCCAGCATCAGAAACGGGTCGAGCCGTTGCTGCCAGTCGTCGGTGAGCAGCCGCGTGAGCTTGACACCCGCGCCGTCGGACGTGGCGCGACCCGCCACCAGCTGTTCTACCGCGCGTGGGGCCATGAGGCGGCTGGCGGTGTTGTACTGATCCATGGTCAAACCCACTCCTACAGGCATTGCGCCCAGTTAATGCGTCACGGCAGTGGCCTCGGCCGCTGCGGTCTGGTGTATCCACACCCGGTCGATGCGGCGGCCCTCACAAGCCAGCACTTCCATGCGCCAGCCAGCCCACTCCACGGCGTCGCCGGTGGCCAGCAAATCGCCGGCGATGGTCTGCAACAGGCCGGCCACCGTGTTGTAACGGCCTTTGTCTTCGTCGGGCAAATCGCCCAAATCCAGCCGGGCCTTGAGTTCAGCCGCCGGCATGGCACCGTCCACGTCCCAGCTGCCATCGCCGCGCTGGGTGGCCCAAGCGTCCACCGGCTCTTCGGGTTTCAGCTCGCCAGTGATGGCTTCTAGCAAGTCCAGCGGCGTCAGCAAGCCCTGCACCACCCCGTATTCGTCCACCACAAACGTCATGCGCAAGGAGCGGGCGCGGAACTGCTCAAGCAATTCCATGCCGCTCAAGGTCTCGGGCAAGAACACCGCCGGCTCGGCCACCGACGCCAAGGTGTCGTTGCGGCCCTCGGCCTGCCACGCCAGCAACTCGGGCAGATGCACCACCCCGACCACATCGTCGAGTCCGCCACGGCACACCGGATACCACGAATGACCGGAAGCCCAAGCGCGGGTCACCGCCTCGCCAATGGTGGCCTGCGCGTCCAACCATTCGATGTCCGAGCGCGGCACCATGATGGAGGCCAGCTGCCGGTCGTCGAGCGCAAACACATTGCGCACCATGCGGTGCTCTTGCGCCTCAATGACACCGGCGTCCACACCTTCTTCCAAGCTGGCGTTGATCTCGGCCTCGGTCACCGTCGACTGGTTCTGGCTATTGATGCCCAGAGCGCGCAGCACCGCCTGGGTGGTCAGGGTCAGCAAGGCGACAAAGGGCTTGGCCGCCTGGGCCACCACCTTCATGGGGCGCGACACCCAGCGCGCCACCGCCTCGGGATACATCTGCCCCACCCGCTTGGGCACCAGCTCTCCAAACACAATGGTCACAAAGGTGATGACCACCACCACAATGACCGTGGCCAGCACCTCGGCGCCTTCCGCGCCCATGCCCCAGCCACTCAGGCGCGCGGCCAGCGAACCACTGAACGCGGCCTCGCCCACAATGCCGTTGAGCATGCCAATCGAGGTGATGCCCACCTGCACCGAGGACAAAAACTGGGTGGGATGCGCCAGCAAGTCCAGCGCCGCCTGCGAGCCTTTGTCGCCCTCGTCGGCCATGGCTTGCAAGCGGCTTTTGCGGCTGGCGGCCAAGGCCATCTCCGACATGGCAAACGCGCCGTTGAGCACCGTGAGAAACAGAATCAGCAAGATATCCATAATTGCAGCATGTCAATGTACCTGATTGGCGACGTGCAAGGCTGCGATGGAGCTTTGGACCGCCTGCTTGCCGCCATCGATTTCTCGCCCAGCCGCGACACGGTCTACCTGCTGGGCGACTTGGTCAACCGGGGCCCCGATTCGCTGGGTGTGCTGCGCCGGCTGCGCACACTGGAAGGCAGCGCGCACGCGCTGCTGGGCAACCACGACCTGCACCTGCTGGCGGTGGCGCACGGGGTGCGCACGCCGCACCGCAACGACACCCTGGCCGATGTGCTCAGCGCCCCCGACGCGGCAGATCTGCTGGCGTGGTTGCGCCAGCGCCCCTTGGCCTTGCGCGCAGGCGCCTGGACGCTGGTGCACGCCGGCATGCTGCCGCAGTGGACCAGCGCCCAAACGGTGGCGCTCGCTGCCGAGGTGCAGTCCGTGCTGGCCAGCCCCGACCATGGCGTGCTGCTCCACAATATGTACGGCAACACGCCCAATCACTGGAGCGAAGATTGGCGCGATTTGAGCCGCTGGCGGCTGGTGATCAACGCTCTGACCCGGCTGCGGTTTTGTGACGCCCAGGGGGTGATGGAGTTCGCCACCAAAGACGGCGCTGCCCAAGCGCCAGCCGGTTACATGCCTTGGTTTGATGTGCCGCAGCGCGCCAGTGCTGGCGAGCCCGTGGCTTTTGGCCATTGGTCCACCTTGGGGCTGCTGCACCGCAGCGATTTGCTGTCGCTGGACACCGGCTGTGTGTGGGGCGGTCATTTGACCGCTGCGCGCTTACACCACGACCCGCAGGTGGTCGACATCACACAGGTGCCCTGCCCCCAGGCCCAACGGCCAGGCTCAGGCGCATTCACACCGCCGCTTTGAACAGCGCCGGCACCTTTTTGCGGGTTTTGATATTGGGCGACAAACCGCGTGTGGCCGGCTTGGCTGCGGCTTCCCAGTCGGGTGGCGCCTCGCGGTTGCTTTCTTCGTAGGGTTTGTCAAAGAACGGGTCGGCGGGCGCTGCGCGGGGCGCATAACGCGGACGCTGCGCGGCCTCGCGCGCGGGGCGCTCGCTCTCGCGCGGCTCGTCGCGCCAACGGCGCGGCTCCTCGCCACTGCGCTCCGCTCGCTCCCCGCGATCGCTGCGATCGCTGCGTTCACTGCGGCGTTCGGCCGGGGCCTCCAAGGCCTCTTGCTCGATCTTTTTACCAATCAGCTT
>CAMBOY010000037.1 GCA_945869245.1 Hydrogenophaga intermedia | reverse complement strand
GTTGCAGTTCGGTGGCGACGATGTCCACGGTGTTTTTCTCAACACCCGACTGGTCGGTGTATTTGCCGTACTTCAGGCGGCCTTCCACGTAAATGGGGCGGCCTTTTTTGACGAACTCGCCGGCGATTTCGGCCAGGCGGTCGTAGAAGGTGACGCGGTGCCACTGGGTGTCTTCGACCACTTCACCGGTGTCGCGGTTTTTGCGGCGGCTGGAGGTGGCGATGCTGACATTGGCCACGGCCTGGCCCGAGGGCAAGTAGCGGATTTCGGGGTCGCGGCCGCAGTTGCCGACGAGGATGACTTTGTTGACGGATGCCATGGTGGTGCTGCCTGAAAAATAAGCGCGGCCGCAGCCGCATACGAAACCAAAGCATTGTGCCGCATTTGTGGCGGCCGCCAGCAAGGCCGGCCCAGGGGGCGGCCGTGGGGGTGTCAGCCCCGCGCCGCTTCGGCCCGCATGCCCCAGGCCAGCGCCAGCCACAACAAGGTGAGGCCGGTGGCGACACCAAAAATGCCGTGTTGCCCGAACTGGTGCACCACCCAGCCGCCCGCGCTGCCGCCAGCAAAAATGCCCAGGGACATGAGGGTGTTGTACACGCCGAGCGCCGCGCCGCGTTGGTGCGGCAAGGCCAGGCGCGACGCCAGGCTGGGCTGGCTGGCCTCCTGGGTGTTGAACGACACAAAGTACAAGGTCAGCAAGGCGCCCAACAGCCAGACCGACACGCCCGCACCAGCGCCCCAAAAGCCCAGCTGCACCAGCACCATCAAGCCGATGGTGCCCAGGTAGACGGCGCGGAAATAGCCCTGGCGCTCCAGACGAAACAGCGCGCCGCCAATGCACAGCAGCGACAGCAGCACCGCCGGCAAATACACCTGCCAATGGGCGGCCCGGTCAAGGCCTGTGTGTTCGAGCAGCAGCGGAATCGACAGCCACATCATGATTTGTACGGCGTGCAACACAAACACGCCCACGTACACCCGCAACAGCTCGGGGTGGCGCAGCACTTCGGCCAGACCGCCGCGCTGGCGCGGTGCCAGCAAGCTGGGTTCGGGCGGCACCACCCACACCACCACCGCCATGGCCACCACGGCCAACGCAGCGGTCAGGGCAAACAGGCCGTGCAGGCCAATGTGGGGGGTGAGTATGGGTGCGGCCACCAACGACAGGGCAAACATGGCCGCAATGCTGATGCCCACCAGGGCCATGGCCTTGGTGCGCACGCTGTCGCGGGTCTGGTCGGCCAGCAAGGCGGTGACGGCGGCCGACACCGCGCCAGCGCCTTGCACCGCGCGCCCCACCACCAGCCAGGTGACGCTGGGCGCCCAGGCGGCGATGGCGCTGCCCAGCGCAAACACGGCCAGGCCCGCCACGATGACGGGCTTGCGCCCCATGCGGTCGGACGCCAACCCCAGCGGCACCTGCAAACACGCCTGCGTCAAGCCATACGCCCCCATGGCCAGGCCGATCAGAAACACGTCGTCGCCACCGGGATAGTGCCGCGCCTCCAGCGCAAACACCGGCATGACCAGAAACAGCCCCAGCATGCGCAAGGCGTAAATGGACGCGAGCGTGAGGCTGGCGCGGCGCTCGGCGGCGGTCATGCGGCCATCGGCACTGGTGGGGCTGTCGGTTGCGGGAAGTGAGGTCACGGACACAAGGCGGGTGCGGGAGCGTCATGCTCCCCTGGGTATAAAAACGGCACGAGTGCGTATTGTCGGGCAAGTGACGCACAATGCCAGCGCCAGACCCAGGGAGGGTCCAGACCACCATGCCACACCGCGTTCTTTTGCTCGAAGACGAGCCCGCCATCGCCGACAACCTGATTTACGCCCTGCGCAACGAGGGCTTTGTGGTGCAGCACGTGGGGCTGGCGCGCGAGGCGCTGAGCGCTTTTGCGCAAGACGGCGCCGATGTGGTGGTGCTAGACATTGGGGTGCCCGATGGCAGTGGGCTGGATGTGTACCGCCAGTTGCGCCAGCACGACGCGGTGGTGCCGGTGATGTTTTTGACGGCGCGCGCCGCCGAGATCGACCGCATCATTGGTCTGGAGCTGGGCGCCGACGACTATGTGACCAAGCCCTTTTCACCGCGCGAGGTGTGCGCCCGTATTCGCACCATCTTGCGCCGCAGCCAGGCCAGCGCCGCGCCGGCCGACACAGGCCCCTGGCGCTTGGACGAGGCCGGGCAACTGGTGCGCTACGCCGGCCATGCGCTGCCGCTCACCCGTTACGAATACCTGCTGCTGGCGACGTTGCTGCGCCGCCCAGGCCGCATTTTTGACCGCCCGGCTTTGATGGATTTGGTCTGGAGCGACGCGCCCGACACCTCAGAGCGCACAGTCGACGCCCACATCAAGCTGCTGCGCGCCAAGCTGCGCCAGGCCGGTGCCGACCCAGCGGTGATTCAGACGCACCGGCACATGGGCTACTCGTTTCAAGGCTGAGCCATGCGCATTGGACTGAGGTTGCTGCTGGGCGTGTTTTTGGTGCTGGGCATGACCAGCTGGGTGGTGCTCAAGGTGTTTGTAGAAGAGGTCAAGCCCGGCACCCGCCAAGCCATGGAAGACACCTTGCTCGACGCCGCGCACGTGTTTGCCGCCATGGCCGCGCCCGATTTGCAGCAAGGCCGCATCGCCCATGGCGCGTTTGCCCAGGCCTGGCGCGAGCTGCAACACCAGCCACCCAACGCGCTGATTTGGGGCTTTCGCAAACAAGCGGTGGACTACCGGGTGAGCGTGACCGACGCACGCGGTGTGGTGGTGTTTGATTCGGCCGGAGAATGGGTGGGGCGCGACCACTCGCGCTGGAACGATGTCTACCTGACCCTGCGCGGGCAATACGGCGCGCGCTCCACCCTGTCAGACCCGCAAGACCCGAGCAGTTCGGTCATGCATGTGGCCGCGCCGGTGCGCGATGGCGAGCGCATCATCGGCGTGCTGACGGTGTCCAAGCCCACCGTCACTTTGCGGCCCTACATTGAGCGCAGTCAGCAACGCATCTTGGCCTGGAGTGGCTGGATGTTGGGTCTGACCCTGCTGCTGGGCTTGCTGCTGAGCTGGTGGCTGGCAAGTTCGGTGTCGCGCCTCAAGCGCTACGCGCAAGCGGTGGCCGATGGCCAGCGGGTGGAGTTGCCACGGCTGGGGCGCATCAGCGGGCGCACCGAGCTCAACGACCTGGCGCAGGCGCTGGAGGCCATGCGCCAAAAGCTCGAAGGCAAAGCCTATGTGGAGCAGTACGTGCACAGCCTGACGCACGAACTCAAAAGCCCACTGACCGCGATACAAGGCGCCGCCGAGCTGCTGGCCGAAGACCTGCCCGCCGCCGACCGCGCCCGTTTCAGCGCCAACAGCCTGCACCAGGTGGAGCGACTGCGGGTGTTGGTGGACAAGCTCTTGGCCCTGGCGGCGGTGGAGCATTTGCAGCAAGCCCCCGATGTGCAAACGCTGGACTGGGTGGCCCTGAGCCACGACACCCTGGCCGCCTGTGCGCTGCAGGCCGAGCGCGCGGGCGTGCGCCTGCAGTGGCAAGGCCCCGACGAAGCCTGGGTACAGGCCGACCGGTTTTTGCTGGGGCAGGCCATGGTCAATTTGCTGGACAACGCGCTGGCCTTTGCGCCTGAAGGATCGGCGCTGGAGGTGGGCCTGCAGCGCAGCGAGGGGCGCTGGCTGTGGCAGGTGCGCGACCACGGCCCCGGCGTGCCCGACTACGCCTTGGCCCGTGTGTTTGAGCGGTTTTATTCGCTGCCCGGGCCGCGCCGCCCCAGCAAAAGCAGCGGCCTGGGCCTGTGTTTGGTGCACGAGGTGATGGCCTTGCACGGCGGCGAGGTGACGGTGCGCAATGTGCGCGATGGCGACGCGGTGCGGGGCTGCGAAGCCACACTGGCGCTGCCGGTGGCCAGGCGCTGATTTCACACCCATTTCACATTCGCTGCGCGGTCAGCGCACACCCGATTTCTAGACTGGGTTCTCCTGTGACCGATGTGGAGAGACCCATGACCAAACACCCCCTGTTCTTCAAACTGCTCACCGCGGTGGCGCTGCTGACGCTGCTGTGGATGGCGCTGCTGCTGGTGCGCGGCGTGGTGCACGAACGCACCAGCTACCGCGACACCGCCATTCACGATGTGTCCCGCCTCAATGCCGGCCAACAAACCGTGACCGGCCCATTCATCTATTGGCCCTACACCGAGAGTTACGCGGTGCAGACCGCCGGCGAGGCCAACACCACCGTCACCACCCGCCGCAGCGAGCAGCGCGCGCTGCTGCGCTTTGCCCACACCCTGTCGGTGGACGCCACGCTCAACACCGAGGTGCTCAAACGCGGCGTGTTTCCGGTGACGGTCTACCAAACCGATCAGCGCCTGAGCGGGCAATTCGCCGCCCAAGAGCCGCTGTCGCTCACCCCCAAGCAGCCGGGCGGCACCCTTTCCATGGGGCGGCCCTGGCTGGTGTTTCAGGTGTCTGATTTGCGTGGCTTAAGCGGCACACCGGTGCTGCAACTCGGCGGGCGCGAGCTGACGGTGTTTTCAAGCACCTTGCCCGGCTTGGGCGCGGTGCTGGCGGCCGAACTGCCCGACAACACGCCCGCCGACAGCTGGACCCGTGAGCTGACCTTTGAGCTGCGTTTTGGCTTGGGTGGCACCGGCTCCATCGGCTGGGTGCCACTGGGCGACACCACCGACATGGCTTTGCGCGCCAACTGGCCACACCCGCGTTTTGGCGGCGACTTTTTGCCACGCGAACGCCGCATCAGCGCCGACGGCTTTGAGGCGCGCTGGGCCACCACCTCGCTGGCCTCACAGGCCCAGCAACAACTCACCGCCCAACTGCACAGCGGCGAGCGCGAGCGCGGCTTTGACATGGAGCGCATGCAGGTCGACCTGATTGAACCGCTGGACATCTACCAACAAACCGACCGCGCCACCAAATACGGTTTGTTGTTTGTGCTGCTGACCTTTGTCGCCTTCTTTTTGTTTGAGATGGTCAAGCGCTGGCGCATCCACCCCATGCAGTACCTGATGGTGGGCGCGGCCTTGACGGTGTTTTTCCTGCTCTTGCTGTCGTTGTCTGAGCGGCTGGGCTTTGCTTGGGCTTATGGGGTGGCCACCGGCGCCTGTCTGGGCCTGCTGACGGTGTACCTGAGCGTGGTGCTGGGCGGCTGGCGGCGTGGGCTGGGCATGAGCGGCTTGTTGGTGACCCTGTACGGCTTGCTCTACGGCATCTTGATGTCTGAAGACAACGCGCTGCTAATGGGCTCGCTGCTGCTCTTTGGCGCACTGGCCGCCGCCATGCTGGTCACGCGCAAGCTCGACTGGCACGCCTTGGGCAACTGAACGCCATGGCCACCTATTTGCACGTGGCGCCCGCGCTGGCGCTGGCGGTGGTGATCGGCCCCCAGCGGGTGCCCTGGCCCTGGTGGCTGGTGGGCGCGCTGGTGGCGGTGGCGCCCGACGCCGACATGCTGCTGGTGCGCTGGCACATCGACGTGTACGGCGGCACCTACGGGCACCGGGGCTTCACCCATTCGCTGGGTATGGCTGCGCTGCTGGCCTGCGCCGCCTGGCTGGTGGCGCGGGCCAGGCCCAAGCAGCGCGCGCGCAGCGGCTGGATCGCCGCCTACATTAGCCTGTGTCTGCTGTCGCACCCGCTGTTGGACGGTGTGATCAACCGGGGCATTTGCAGCGCCTGGTTGTGGCCCCTGCACGGCGAGCGGCTGTGCCTGCCTTGGCGCCCGGTGCCGATGGCGGGTGTGCCGCTGTTTGGCGCTGAGCGGCTGGGGCGCGAGCTGCTGTGGCTGGGCACGCCGCTGTTGTGTGTGAGCGCTTTGGGCTGGGGGCTTCGGCGGCTTATCATGGCAGGTTGCCCTGCAGAACCGAAACGCCGTGAAACCGAACGACACCCCCGCCATCGCCACCCCTGAAGCCGGCACCTACCTGGGCGCCAGCGCCTCGGTGCTGGCGGTGCGCGGCGCGCGCACCCACAACCTCAAGAACATCGACATCGACATTCCCAAGCACCAGCTGGTGGTGATCACCGGGCTGTCGGGTTCGGGCAAGTCGAGCCTGGCGTTTGACACGCTGTACGCCGAGGGACAGCGCCGCTATGTGGAGAGCCTGTCGGCCTATGCGCGGCAGTTTTTGCAGCTGATGGACAAGCCCGATGTGGACCTGATTGAAGGCCTGGCACCGGCGATTGCGATTGAGCAAAAAGCCACCAGCCACAACCCCCGATCCACCGTGGGCACAGTGACCGAAATCCACGACTACCTGCGCCTGCTCTACGCCCGCGCTGGCACACCCCACTGCCCCGAACACGACTTGCCGCTGGCCGCCCAAAGCGTGGCGCAAATGGTGGACGCGGTGTTGGCCATGCCCGAAGGCGCCAAGCTGATGGTGCTGGCGCCGGTGGCGCGCCAGCGCAAAGGCGAATTCGCCGATCTGCTGGCCGAAATGCAGGCCCAAGGCTATGTGCGCTTTCGCATCGACGGCCGGGTGGTGGAAGTCGATGAGATTCCGGACCTGAAGAAAAACGAGAAACACGACATCGACGTGGTGATTGACCGCATCAAAGTGCGGGCAACCGTGGCCGAAGAAAGCCGTCCCGCCGCCGGGCCGTCCCAAGGCGGGACAGCCCCCTCGGGGGGCAGCGGAACACGCGAAGCGGTGAGCATGGGGGCCACAGTCCCCGTCGCCGGGCCGTCCCAAGGCGGGACAGCCCCCTCGGGGGGCAGCGACCCGCAAAGCGGCGGAGCGTGGGGGCCTAACCCGCTTCGTCAACGCTTGGCGGAAAGCTTCGAAGCCGCGCTGCGCTTGGCCAACGGCCGGGCGCTGGTGATCGACATGGACAGCGGCGCCGAGACCGCTTTTTCAGCGCGCTACGCCTGCCCGGTGTGCCACCACAGCGTGAGCGAGATGGAGCCGCGGCTGTTCTCGTTCAACTCACCCCAGGGCGCTTGCCCGCGTTGCGACGGTCTGGGCCACACCGAGTTTTTTGACCCAGCGCGGGTGGTGGCGTTTCCGTCGCTCAGCTTGGCCAGCGGCGCCATCAAGGGCTGGGACCGGCGCAACGGCTATTACTTCGCCATGATCGAGAGCCTGGCCACGCACTACGGCTTTGACGCCGAAACGCCCTGGGAACAGCTCAGCCCGGCGGTGCAGCAGGTGCTGCTGACCGGATCGGGCGATGAAGAGGTGAAGTTCAGCTACACGCTCGAATCGGGCGAACGCGCAGGCAAGAAGATCAGCAAAAAACACCCCTTCGAAGGCATCATCCCCAACTTCGAGCGCCGCTACCGCGAGACCGACAGCGCCACCGTGCGTGAAGAGCTGTCGCGCTACCGCGCGGTGCAGCCTTGCCCGGATTGCCACGGCACACGCCTCAAGCGCGAAGCGCGCCATGTGTTTGTGGGCGAGGGCGCACAACGCCGGCCGATTTATGCGGTCAGCCACGAAACACTGGGCGAGGCACTGGCCTGGTTCAGCACGCTGACACTGCCCGGCGCCAAAGCCGATATTGCCGCGCGGGTGATCAACGAAATCCGCCAGCGGCTGAAGTTCTTGAACGACGTGGGCCTGAACTACCTGAGCCTGGACCGCAGCGCCGACACCCTGAGCGGCGGCGAGGCCCAGCGCATCCGCCTGGCCAGTCAGATTGGCAGTGGCCTGACCGGCGTGATGTATGTGCTGGACGAGCCCAGCATCGGCCTGCACCAGCGCGACAACGACCGCTTGATTGGCACCTTGCAGCACCTGCGCAACCTGGGCAACACGGTGCTGGTGGTGGAACACGACGAAGACATGATCCGCTGCGCCGACCATGTGATCGACATGGGGCCGGGCGCCGGCGTGCACGGCGGGCGCGTGATGGCACAAGGCACCTGCGCTGAAGTGATGGCCACACCCGGGTCGCTCACGGGCGAGTATTTGAGCGGGGTGCGCCAGATTGCGCTGCCACAACGGCGCAGCCCCTGGATCCCGGTCACGGCCAAGCCGCCTGCGCTGATCAAGGCGCCGGTGGGCAAGCCGCGCTTTCCGGTGTCGGCTGCGGCCCAAAAGCGCGCCGAGCGCGAAGCCGAGCACCTGGCCACCCAGGGCGACCTGCAAGCGATTCGGGTGGTCAACGCCAGCGGCCACAACCTGAAAAACGTGTCGGTGGCTTTCCCGGTCGGCCTGCTGACCTGCGTGACCGGCGTGTCCGGTGGCGGCAAGTCGACCCTGGTGAACGACACGCTCTACGCGGCGGTGGCGCGCACGCTCTACCGCGCGCACGACGAGCCCGCGCCACACGAAGCCATCGAAGGCATCGAGTATTTCGACAAGGTCATCAACGTCGACCAAAGCCCGATTGGCCGCACGCCACGCAGCAATCCGGCCACCTACACCGGGCTGTTCACCGGCATTCGCGATCTGATGGCCGAGGTGCCCACCGCACGCGAACGCGGCTACGGCCCGGGGCGCTTCAGCTTCAACGTGGCCGGTGGCCGCTGCGAGGCCTGCCAGGGCGACGGCGTGGTGAAGGTCGAGATGCACTTTTTGCCCGATGTGTATGTGCCGTGTGAGGTGTGCAGCGGCCAGCGTTACAACCGCGAAACGTTGGAAGTGCAATACAAGGGCAAAAACATCGCGCAGATTCTGAGCATGACGGTGGAGCAGGCCTACGCCTTTTTCCACGCGGTGCCGACACTCGCGCGCAAGCTGCAAACCCTGCTGGACGTGGGTCTGAGCTACATCACGCTGGGCCAAAGCGCCACCACTTTGTCGGGCGGCGAGGCGCAGCGCGTCAAGCTGGCGCTGGAGCTGAGCAAACGCGACACCGGCCGCACGCTCTACATCCTGGACGAGCCCACCACCGGCCTGCACTTCGCCGACATTGAGTTGCTGCTCAAGGTGCTGCACCAGCTGCGCGACGCGGGCAACACGATTGTGGTGATCGAACACAACCTGGACGTCATCAAAACCGCCGACTGGGTGATCGACATGGGGCCAGAAGGCGGTGCCGGCGGCGGCATGGTGGTGGCACAAGGCACACCCGAAGACGTGGCCGCCTGCGAGGCCAGCCACACCGGGCGGTATTTGAAGCGGCTGCTGGCGCGGTGATCGGCCTCAGCGCCGAAACAGGCGGTTGTACTCAAACCGCCGAACGGCGGTGGCCGTAATGGCCGCCGCCTGCGGGTGCGCGGGATGGATCAGCGCGACTTGTTCCTCTGGCACGATGACCGACGGCAGCACCAGAATGGCCGACTTGCGCTGAGCCAGCCACCGGGAGCCGACGTTGGCGCTGGCCAAGCCGGCAGGAATAGCGTCCCACTGGGCTGGCAGCTCATCGACCGACAGGGTGGTGCGCGAGCGCCAGACCGCGGGCGGCACATCGATCGCAACCACGTAGCGATCCAAAGGCAGACCTGCGTCGTCGATGTGGGCCGCTGTTTCCAACACCGCAAGGGCGCGTGTGAGCGCGCAGTACACCACCGCCTCGGACTCGTGGTTCCAGCGCCCCGGGTTGATCGCCGCGCCCTTGCCGCTCAGATCGGTGGCGGGGTAGCGGCGTGTTTCGGCGGCGATGCGCCACAACCTCACTGATAAGCCCCGCTGCGGATGGCCCCCAGCAGCTTGATCACCATCGACACGCCGGTGGGCGTGTCGAGCAGCTCAGCGGGCTTGCGCCCTCCGAGCGAGGCCTGTGGACGCTCAATCCACTGCCCCAGCCATTTGGCCGTGTCGAAACCTTTGGCGTCTGGCGATGTGCTGTCATCGACCATGTCTTGCGCGATGGCCAGCAAACGCGCCAGCGCAATCGCGGCTGCGCCGTCGATCTTGTCCTTGTTCGCCAGTTTGCGCGCAGCCGTGGCTTTGGAGATGCCCAGTGTTTCTGCCAAGTAGGAATAAGAGACATCCATGCGCTGGGCCATATCACTCAAGAACACAGCGTCTACCCCCGTGCGCTCGGTTTCCAGCAACTGCAAGGGGGAGGCACCGTGAACGACTCTCGCAAACACGTTGGCCTTTGGCGGCTCATACCGCAAGGCGCTGCCATTGATCTCTATCGAGAGTGCACGCGACCGCGACCGTTGTGACCTGGCCTCGACAACATAAGCCGCTTCAGGCTCGGTCACAGCAGCGCGCTGGCGTGTCTGGGGCTTGGCTGTTGCTGAGGTTTTCATATCTGTCAGATCATAGAAACACTTCTCTTTTGAAACAAAACAAGTTTCAATTGATTAATCAGCTTACTGCAAGGGTGAGCACCTGGCAAGCCCACAACATGCGCTGAGCGTTGACGACTGGACCAAACATGACTTACGCGCCACTGGTGGGCCTTGTGCCCCGGCAGCGCGTTGTCGCGAACTGGCTGCAGCCCCAAAACGCCTGGCCTGCGTTGGCGCCGGTGCGCGCCTGGCGGTGCACCATGGCCGCGCCACACACGGGACAGGCTGGGGGTGCAACACGGGCCTCAGCCTCTGGCACCAAGGCCATCGGCTGGGTGCTGGCAAAGGCTGGGTCTGTTGCGTTGGCGCGCAGGCCGCGTTGCAGCGTATGCCCGTTGAGGAGCTCGATTTCTCGACCGCTGGCAAACGCGCGCGCTTGTTCGGTGAAGTCGCCCGAGGTGACGACATAGCCACCCGCGAGGCGTTGCGCGGCGATCAGGCCATACAGCTCGCGCACCGGCTCCACGCCCACACGGCGTGCGCGCCAGTGTTTGCACTGCACCAGGTAGCGGTCGGTGCCGCGCCGCACGATCACATCCACACCGCCATCTGGCCCACCGCCGCCAGTTTCGGTGACGGCCATGCCCTGGCGCCGAAAGTGCTCGCCCACCAACACCTCAAAGTCGCGCCAGTGCATCTGTGCCATGCCATCGCTGCGCTGGGTGGCGTCGTGGACCAGTTGCTGCGCGCGGCGGCGCTGGACCCAAGACATGAGGGCGCCGATCAGGCACACCAACGGAACGAGGTACTGCCCCACATAGGCCAAGCCCACCACAAACTGTCGGCTCACCAGCTGGCTGAGCTGGCCCAACTCAGTGGCGGGTTCTGGCTCGGCCTCGGCGATTTGTCGCAACAGCGCATAGCTGGCAACAGCCAGCAACACCCCTACCCACCACGGGAAACGCGCCACCACGTTTGCCCACGCGTCCAGGCCCGAATCGCCCTTCTTGTGTCTGGCCATCTCGGCCCTCCCTTGATACACACCGGCCCAAGACGTTCTTGGTTGCACCGCAGCAAATTATGTCGGTCCGGTGGTACGCGGCCGTGCCACGACAATCGCGCCATGGCCACCGAAACCGAACTCAAGCTACAACTCCAAGCCGTCGACCTGCCGCTGTTGCTGGCGCATCCGCTGCTGGCCACGGCCGCGCCGGCCGAGCGGCTGCTGAACACCTATTTCGACACACCCGATCTGGCCCTGAAAAAGCGGCGCATGGCGGTGCGGGAGCGGCTCGCGGGTGACACCTGGCTGCTGACGGTGAAGACCGCCGGCAGCAGCGCGGGCGGTGTGTCGCGCCGGCGCGAATGGGAGGGACCGACCACGCCCGGCGCGCTGGACTTGGCGGCGCTGGTGGACGACGCCGAGCTGGCGGCTGAGCTGATGGTGTTGCGCCCGACTTTGCGACCACTGTTTTGCACCGACTTTGTGCGCCGGCGTTGGGTACTGAGCCACGCGGGCGCGCAGGTGGAGGTGGCGCTGGATGAGGGCACGGTGTCGGTGCCGGGCACGGCCTGGAGCGAACCGCTGTTGGAGCTGGAGCTGGAGTTGCTGTCCGGCCCCGAGTCCGCCTTGTTGTCGCTGGCGGCTTTGCTGCGGGACAGTCCTGCTGGGCTATTGGGCTTGTTGCCCAGCGATGTGAGCAAGGCGCAGCGGGGGATGGCTTTGTGGGAACGGTCTCTTTTGGATGGCGCTTGATTTCCGGCTGCTACCTCGCGACAGGGGGATGGTGCCGCGCGCTGGCTTCGCTCCAGGCTCGCGGATCGGTGCCTAGGCGCGCCGCCGCTGCCGCATCAATGCCAGGGTTGGCGCGCCTGCTCTGTGGCAACCGCGAATCGTCGCTGCGCCATCGCGCAACCCCATCCCCCTGTGAGTGGCGTCTGGGCGTGCACAGAAAGAATGAGGGAACACCACAGACACTCGCCCACTGGTGGAGCGCCAACAATGCCGTAGGCGAGGGGGTGGCGGGTGGCCGGGCGTAGCGACGATTCGCGGTTGCCACAGAAGGAGCCCACCAGCCAAGGTGTTGATGAAGCACTGCATGTGCGCCCGGGCACACATCCGCGAGCCTGGAGCGGAGAACGGCCACCCGCCACCCCCTCGCTGCCCACACCTCAGAGCGCACCCGCTAAGCGCACCACCTCAGCGAGCCCCAAACACACAACCACTCACACAGCAGCAGAAGCCCGAGACGCCACCACATCGCGCCAACGCGCCAACGCCATCAACCCCGCCTCAGAGGGCTTGAAGCGCATGAGCCGCGCAAACTCCAGCGCACAAAACGCGGTGATGTCCGCGATGGTGAAACGCTCACCGGCCACCCAGGGCTGGGCCTGCAACTGTTCGTCGAGCCAGCGCGCCGTGGCCAAGGCCTTCTCGCCCTGCGCACGGCCAAAGTCGGGAAACTGCGGTTGCTCCAACACCGCCAGGCCCGGGTGGGTGTGCCGCACACACGCGGCCACCGGCAGCAACCAATACCACTCCACCCGCCGGTCGGCCATTTCAATGAAGGCGCGCTCCTCCGCCGTGCGGCCCATCAAATTGGGTTCGGGCTGCAAGCCCTCCAGATAGGTGCAAATGGCGCGGGTCTCGGTCAGCACCCGACCATCGTCCAACTCCAGCGCCGGCACCTTGGCAAGCGGGCTCTTGGCTTTGAACTCGGCGCTTTGGTGTTCTTGTGCGTTCAGGTCGATCGCCACCTCGGGAATGCGCAGGCCTTTTTCGGCCACAAACATCTGCACCCGGCGCGGGTTGGGGGCCTTGGGCGACACATAGAGCTTCATGGCGCGTCTTTCGCAGCGTGCGCTTGTCCGGTTTCCACCATGCGCCGCGCCTCCAAAGCAAAGCGCTGCGCCGCCTCGTCGCGGTCTTTGGCCAAGTCGATGGCCGACGGCGGCTGCGCGATGCCGCGCTGCACCGCCGGGCGTTGGGCGATGGCGTCTTTCCAGCGCTGCAGGTGCGGCAAGCCGTCGAGCGACACGCCCGACCAGCGGTAGGTGCGCACCCAGGCCCAGTGGGCGATATCGGCGATGGAATAGTCGCCGGCCACATGCTCGTGGTCTTGCAAGTGGCCGTCGAGCACGGTGAACAGGCGCCGCACCTCGCCCTGATAGCGGTCGATGGCGGGCTGAATCTTCTCGGGGAAATAGCGGTAGAACACATTGGCCTGGCCCATCATCGGCCCCACGCCGCCCATCTGGAACATCAGCCACTGCAGCACGCGCGAGCGGCCAGGGGCGTCGCTGGGCATCAGGCGGCCGGTCTTCTCTGCCAAGTAAATTAGGATGGCACCGGACTCAAACACCGCGAAGTCGTCTGCGCCGTGGTCCACGATGGCCGGGATGCGGCCATTGGGGTTGATGGCCAAAAACTCGGGGCGCTTTTGTTCGCCCGCGCTCAGGTCGAGCACGCGCAGCTGGTAGGGCAGGCCCAGCTCTTCGAGTGCGATGGAGATTTTGTGCCCGTTGGGCGTGGCGGCGGTGTAGAGGGTGATCACGCGGCGGCTTGGTTCAGGAGGTTCCGGGTAGATTCGGCCTCCCGACGCGCTGCTGCGGCAAATGTGTCGTCAGACGACGCGTACAGGATGGCCCGTGATGAGTTCACCACGATGGGGCCGGTCATGTGGTCGCCGTTGCGACGCAGCCCCGCGCGCACCGTGGCCAGTGCGTCACCGCCTTGTGCGCCCACACCGGGAATCAGCAGCGGCACAGTGGGCGCGAGTTCGCGCACCCGTTCAATCTCTGCCGGATAGGTGGCGCCCACCACCAAGCCGAGCTGGCCGTTGGTGTTCCATGGCCCCTGGCTGAGCGCGGCAATGTGCTCATACATGCGGGGTTGGCCATCGACCGTAGCCAAGCGTTGGTTTTGCAAATCGTCGCCACCGGGGTTGGAGGTGCGGCAGAGCAAAAACGCGCCTTTGCCTTGGTACTTCAAATAGGGTGCCACCGAGTCCCAGCCCATGAAGGGCGAAAGCGTCACCGCGTCGGCGCCATAACGCTCAAACGCCTCGATGGCGTATTGCTCGGCGGTGCTGCCGATGTCGCCGCGTTTGGCATCCAGAATCACCGGCACCTGGGGGGCCACGGCTTGCATGTGGCGCATCAAACGCTCAAGCTGGTCTTCGGCGCGGTGCGCGGCAAAGTAGGCAATTTGGGGTTTGAAGGCGATCACCAGATCGGCGGTGGCGTCGACGATGGCGGCGCAGAAATCAAAGATGCGGCTGGCGTCGCCGCGCATGGCGCCGGGGAAGCGGGCCGGGTCCGGGTCCAGCCCCACACACAACATCGATTGGTTGTGGGAGTGGGCGTGGGCAAGCTGGTCGAGAAAGGTCATGCCGGCAATTTTATGCGGCAGGGCTTTCAGCGATGGCCTCGTCCAACACCGCCTGCAAGGCGTCGAGCTCGATCGGCTTTTGCAACAGCCGCACCTGCGGCAGTTCGGGCAAGCGGTCGGCCAAGGCCGGTGGCACATTGCCGCTGATGAAGAAAAACACCGGCTGGGGCAGGATCGGTGCAATCAATTCGTGCACATCAAAGCCGTGGGCGCCTTCCAGCACCATGTCGCACAGCACCACGTCCCAACGTTGCCCTTGCTGGATCAGGCCGCGCACATCGTTGGGCGTGAAGGCGCGCGTCACCTCGTGGCCCAGGGTGCGCAACATGCGGCCGAGCACCTGCAAGACCACCGCGTCGTCGTCGACCAGCAGCACCTTGAGCGCGCGCGCCGGCAGGTTGGTGGCGCGAAACGCTGGCGCTGGATGGGTGACGGGCTCCTCGGTGTGCACCGCCGGCAGCACAATCGCGATGCGGGTGACGCCTTCGCTCGACTCCATGGTCACATGCCCGCCCGACTGCTCGGCAAAACCCATCACCATGGACAGGCCCAAGCCGGTGCCGCGACCTTTGGCCTTGGTGGTGAAAAACGGCTCGCCCATGCGCTGCAAGACGTCGCGGGGAATGGTGGGCCCGGTGTTGATGACCGAAAAGCTCACCCAGTCGCGGCGCGCCTGCACCACGTCTTCTACCAGCACACGGATCGGCCCGCCGTGGGCTTGGGCGTCGCGGGCATTGACCATCAGGTTGAGCAAGGCGGTTTCCAAAAAAGTCGCGTCGGTCTGCACCGCGTGGGTCGACAGCACCTCCAGCTCCAGGCTGTGGGTGCTGCCCAAGGTGCGACGCGCCAGCTCCACCACCTCGGCCACCACTTCGCGCGGA
The DNA here is from genome assembly GCA_945869245.1 of Hydrogenophaga intermedia. Classification (GTDB taxonomy): domain Bacteria; phylum Pseudomonadota; class Gammaproteobacteria; order Burkholderiales; family Burkholderiaceae_C; genus Hydrogenophaga; species Hydrogenophaga intermedia_B. The sequence goes on along the minus strand of CAMBOY010000037.1, from coordinate 862 downwards.
CACAGCTGCTTGGCCTTGAGGTGTTGCTTGCGCGCAAACGACAGCAGTTGGCTGGTGAGCACGGCTCCGCGGCGCGCCGCCACCCGGATCGACTGCACCATGTCTTTGCCCTCGGGCGACAAGCGCTCGAGTTCGCTGATGAGTTCGGCGTTGCCGCCGATGGTCATGAGCAGGTTATTGAAGTCGTGCGCCACGCCACTGGACAGAGCGCCCAGCGCATTCATTTTGTGGGACTGCTGTTCGCTCGCCTCCAGCTGCTTCTTCAAGGACAAATCGCGGAACACATACACATGGCTGTGTTCTTGGCCGGGCAGGTACATCGGCGAGGCGCTGGCTTCCAAAATGCGGCCAACGCCGTTGTCGAACTCGTGCGGGCGCTCAAAGGTTTGCAGCGCAGCGGCCGGCACGTAGTCGGCCAACGCGTCGCCCTCTTGTATGCGGTCGCCGTGGGGCAACAAGCGCTTGAGGGCGGCGTTGGCGCGCAACACCCGCTGTTGCGGGTCGGTGATGGCCAGGCCGTCGTTGAGGGCGTCGAAGGCTTTCTCGGCCACTCCCTTTTCTTGAATAAAGCGCACCGTGCGCAGCTTGAGCTCGCTCACCAGTTGCTCGATTTCGTCGCCCTGGTCGGCTTTGGGCCGATCCAGTTGCAGGTCCAGAATTGAGCGGCTGTGGCGCAACACATCGGTGATTTGTCCAATCGGCTGCATCACCATGCGCTGCAACAAACGCGCGGGCGCAATCGCCGCCAAGCCCACCACCAGCAACAGCGGCACGGTGGTGAGCAGCGCCACCGGCAACAGGTCGGTGATGCCGTCGGGCGAGACGTAGCACACCGTCAACTCACCCGACATCAACCGCTCAT